>CAJULF010000027.1 GCA_910587135.1 uncultured Oscillospiraceae bacterium | reverse complement strand
CTTGTTTTTTGTGTTTTGAGTGTCAAATTTTCGCGTTTTGCGTGTCAGACAACAACAAGTCAAGGTAGTTGATGTACCTGCACTACTAACACTTGCAATTCTTCCAATTATTCCAATTAGTAATGCAACCAATATCAATCCTACTATAATTGCAACAAAGTGCCTTGGATTTGTAATAACACTAGTTGAAGTTGAAATCTTATAAGGATCTTTACCCATTCTGTAACATATATACCAATCTCTTGGCACTCTAAGTCTTACTTTGCGTGACCCATCATTTATATCTACCCAAATGCATGCTTCAACACATGGAAAAGCACTATCTTTTATATCTTGAACAAATTGTGCTCTTGTTCCTGAATAGTTTAAGTTAATTATCTTACCGCAATTAGATTTATAAGGGATTATTGGATCAAATGTTATTGTGAGGTCAGATTTTGTTCTTTTAAATTCTTCATCAAACATTTCGTGAATGCATTTCAATTGTTTATATGTTAAGGACATGTTCTTATTTCCATCCTTTTGTTTTATACCATATATTATATCACAAAAAAATTTAATTGTCAAGTGATTTTTAACTATATAGTCTATTTTTTAATCATATACTATTAGTGTAAAATAAGACTAAGGGGTGATTATTTTGCACTATGTGGACTATAAAGAAGTGGGAAAACGAATTGCGGCTCGCCGCCGTGAACTTGGCTTAAAGCAATGGCAGGTAAACGAAATGGCGGGGCTTTGCAACAATTACCTGTCAAATGTAGAGCGCGCGACAACTGTCATAAGTATTGATGTGCTGATGAAAATATGCTCCGCCCTCGACACCACCCCCGACGCTCTCCTGCTGGGCGCGGTCGCGGACGAGGAGAACGACTATATCCGCTCCATCACCAACCGCGTGAAAAAGATGTCATCTAGACAGGCAAGGCTTGCTCTAAGCCTTATGGATTGGATACTCACACAAAAACTGGAATAGCCCCCAATAAAGGGGCTGATCTTATATATAATTATCAACTGTCAATTAAAAAATTCCCCGCCGAAATCGGCGGGGATTCATATTTAATTGCTTTATTTCCCGAAGCCCGCGGTATCGATACGATTTAGCGCGCGCTTCAGCTTTGCCTCGGCAAGGCGCAGTTCGTTGTCGCTCTGCGCCGCCTTGATCCTGCCCTCGGCAGCTTCCTTGGCGGCATTGGCGCGGGTAATATCTATCTCGTCGGACCACTCGCAGGTCTGCACCAGAATAATCGTTTTCTCGTGCGACACCTTTATAATTCCGCCCGAGGTCGCCGCGTGGCGGAACTCTCCGCCCATCATAACGCGCATCTGACCTATTCCGAGCGCCGCACAGTAAGGCTCGTGCCCGTTAAGAATTCCGACGTCCCCGACGGTGGTGCGGACAACTATCTGCTCGGTCTCGCCATCAAAAAACGTCTTTTCGGGCGTGATTATCTGCAGCTTAAACGGAGTCATAACAATTCCTCCTTTAGCCCTTCTTAGCCTTCTCGACAGCCTCGTCTATGCTGCCCACAAACAGGAACGCCGACTCGGGCAGATCGTCGTGCTTGCCCTCGATGATTTCCTTAAAGCCACGGATAGTCTCCTTAAGAGGAACGTACTTGCCCTCAAATCCGGTGAACTGCTCCGCAACCGAGAACGGCTGCGACAGGAAACGCTGAATCTTTCTCGCGCGGGAAACCGTCAGCTTATCCTCATCGGACAACTCGTCCATACCGAGAATAGCGATAATATCCTGCAGCTCGTTGTAGCGCTGGAGTATCGACTGAACGTCGCGGGCTACCTGATAGTGCTCCTGACCGACGATCTCGGGCGTAAGTATTCTCGAGGTGGATTCCAGCGGGTCAACCGCGGGATAGATACCCATTGACGCGATGTTTCTCGAAAGAACCGTCGTAGCATCCAGATGGGCGAATGTAGTAGCCGGAGCGGGGTCGGTAAGGTCATCCGCAGGAACGTAGACTGCCTGAACCGACGTGATAGAGCCCTTCTTTGTGGAGGTGATTCTCTCCTGCAATGCGCCCATCTCGGTCGCCAGCGTGGGCTGGTAACCAACGGCGGAGGGCATACGTCCCAGCAGCGCGGAAACCTCCGAGCCTGCCTGCGTGAAACGGAATATGTTGTCTATGAACAGAAGAACGTCCTGACCCTCTTTGTCACGGAAGTACTCCGCCATAGTCAGACCCGACAGCGCGACTCTCATTCTCGCTCCCGGCGGCTCGTTCATCTGACCGTATACGAGAGCCGTCTTGTTGATAACTCCCGATTCCGTCATTTCTCTGTAAAGGTCGTTACCCTCACGGGTACGCTCGCCGACGCCGGTAAATACCGATATACCGCCGTGCTGCTTTGCAACGTTGTTGATAAGCTCCTGAATAAGTACTGTCTTACCAACGCCCGCGCCGCCGAAAAGTCCTATCTTACCGCCCTTAAGGTAAGGCGCGATCAGATCGACTACCTTGATACCCGTCTCAAGAACCTCGTTGGATGCGTCCTGCTCCTCAAAGTTAGGAGCTGTGCGGTGAATTTCCCACTTCTCTTCGGTTTCGGGCTGCGGCTTGTTGTCAACAGCCTCTCCGAGAAGATTGAAAATTCTTCCGAGAGTTTCCTTTCCGACAGGAACCTTTATAGACGCGCCCGTATCAACTGCGTCCATACCTCTGACAAGACCGTCCGTGCTGCCCATCGCGATACAGCGAACCGTATCGTCGCCGATATGCTGTGCGACCTCGACAACCAGCTTTGCGCCATTATTGTCGATTTCGATAGCATTCAGCAGATTCGGCAGATTTTCGGGCGTAAACTTGATGTCAAGCACCGCGCCGATTATCTGGACGATCGTGCCTATGTTCTGATTTGTCATATTCTAACTTTTCCTTTCTTATAGGAATTGCTAAAGAATTTAAAGTTTTCCGTAATTATCCCTGAGCGCTTGCGCCCGAAACAATGTCTATCAGCTCCGTGGTGATGCTTGCCTGGCGAGCGCGGTTGTACAGCAGCGACAGACTTTCGTTCATCGCGTCCGCGTTGTCGGTAGCGTTCTCCATAGCGGTTCTGCGCGCACCCTGCTCCGAGGCGTATGCCTCGACTACGGCGCACTGAATAAGGCTCGCGGTAAAGCGCGGAACAATACGGTTGAACACCGCCTCGGGAGAGGGGTCGTAGTTCATTGTGCCGTAGTTTTCCAGCTTGACCGTTTCCATAGGCAGAATAGCCATCTGCTGAGCCTCCTGCGTAATAGGGGAAACGAACATCGTGTAGAATATCTGCACGTCGTCCACCTCGCCCTTTCGGAACATCTCGATAGCTATATCCGCGATATCCTGCGCCAGATTGGGCTTGATATTTTCCGCAATATTGGCATAGGAAGCCACGATATCGTATTCGCGCTTGTCGAAGTACTCTATCGACTTTTTGCCTATGGCGATTATCTTCGGCTTTTCCGCGTCGCCTGCGTGAGCCGACGCCGCGAGCTTGAGTATGTTGGAGTTATAGCCTCCCGCCAGCCCCCTGTCGCCCGCGATGACGATAAACAGCCTGTGCTTTACCTCGCGCTTTACGGTAAATACCGTCGAGAGATCGGTGTTTGCGGAGGCTATCTCGCACAGCGATTTGTAAAGCTCGTTAAAATAGGGTCGCGCCTGCTCCGCGCGCATTTTAGCCTTACGGAGCTTACTGGAGGATACCAGCTCCATCGCCTTTGTTATCTGCCTTGTCGAGCCGACAGACTTTATGCGGCGCTTGATATCCTTCATATTTCCCGATGCTATAATATCACCCCCAAGAAGTTATACAGTCATCACCTTAAACGTTGTCGTTGGTGGTGATATATCTGACTTTTTTTTCAATGTACAGCCACGCAACCGCGGCAACCGCGAGGGTAGCCATAACGGTAGCGATGATGCTCAGTACGAAAGATGCCTGTTTCATAATACTCCTTTCGGGGCTTAACCCGCATAGGTGGAGGCAAAGCTCGTGAGAACTCCCTTAAGCTCCTCCTCGATCTCGGGGGACATTACCTTATCCCTGCTTATGCTCTCGAGTATCTCGGGCTTCGTACCCTTGATATGGTCGATCAGGTCTTTCTGGTAAGGCTTGATCTTCTCGATCGGAATTGTCGCAAGGTAGTTGTTGATAACCGCGTAGATTATAACGACCTGCTCCTCTACCGCCAGCGGCGAGTTCTGATCCTGCTTGAGCACCTCAACTATGCGCTCGCCCTTCGCCAGACGGTCCTTGGTATCCTTATCCAGATCCGAACCGAACTGCGAGAAGCTCTGAAGCTCTCTGTACTGCGAGTAGTCCAGCTTAAGAGTACCCGAAACCTTCTTCATCGCCTTTATCTGCGCGTTACCGCCGACACGGGAAACCGAGATACCGGGGTTTACCGCGGGGCGAACGCCCGAATTGAACAGCTCACTCTCGAGGAATATCTGTCCGTCGGTGATGGAGATAACGTTTGTCGGGATATAGGCGGAAACGTCACCCGCCTGTGTTTCGATTATGGGCAGAGCCGTAAGCGATCCGCCGCCGTATTCACTGTTAAGACGCGCTGCGCGCTCAAGCAGTCTGGAGTGGAGATAGAATACGTCGCCCGGGTACGCCTCACGTCCCGGCGGTCTTTTAAGCAGCAGCGAAAGCGCTCTGTAAGCTACCGCGTGCTTTGAGAGATCGTCGTATACGATCAGTACGTCCTTTCCGTGCTCCATAAAGTACTCGCCCATTGCGCAGCCCGCATAGGGAGCGATAAACTGAAGCGGAGCAAGCTCCGAAGCCGTGGAGGATACAACTATGGTATAACCCATAGCGTTGTTTTTTGTAAGAGTGTCAACCACGTTGGCAACAGTGGAGTTCTTCTGACCTATCGCAACATAGATACAGATAACGTCCTTACCGTTCTGGTTGATGATGGTGTCGATGGCGATAGCGGTCTTGCCCGTTTGTCTGTCGCCGATTATCAGCTCACGCTGACCTCTGCCTATCGGTATCATGGAGTCGATAGCCTTGATACCCGTCTGGAGGGGCACGTTTACCGGCTCTCTGGTGATGATACCCGAGGCGATCTTCTCGATAGGACGAGTCTCCTTGGCGAGTATCGCTCCCTTGCCATCGATCGGCTGCCCGAGGGAGTTTACAACACGTCCGATAAGCTCCTCGCCTACCGGCACGGATACGATGCTTCCCGTGCGCTTTACGGGGTCGCCCTCTTTAATGCCCGCATCTGAGCCGAGCATAACCGCGCCGACAAAGTCCTGCTCGAGGTTGAGCGCCATGCAGCGAACGCCGTTCTCAAATTCGAGAAGCTCGTTGAGCATGCACTTTTCCAGACCGTGGATACGCACGATACCGTCGCCTACGGTAACGACCGTGCCCACATCTCCGAGCTGGATCTTCGCGTTGTAGTTCTTTATTCGGCTCTTTATCAGACCCGTTATTTCATCGGGGCGTAAATCCATTAAATACATCCCTTTCTGTCGTGATTTTCCGGTAAGGCCTGTTCATCAGGTTATAACTGAACTTAGCTCCTGCCTGAGCGCGTTTAGCCTTGCCTTGACGCTTCCGTCATAACGCGTGCTGCCGTAGTCTATTACGATACCGCCGATAACGGAGGGGTCTACCTTCTCCCTGACGGATATCTTCTTTCCCGTGACCTCGGACATCTTCGAGATTATCCGCTCCTTCAGCATATCGCTGAGCGGGGCGTTGGAGGTAACGGTGATCTCGGCAATTTTGAAATGCTCGTTATACCGCGCGCGGAAGTTTTTCACAATGCCCGCAAAGCAGCCGAATCTTCCGCGTTCGGCGAGAACGCACAAAAGATTTCCGCAAAGCTCGGACACATTTCCGCCGCTTATGATTTCATTGATAAGCTCCGCCTTTTCCTCAGCGGAAACGGTGGGCGTTCCCATCAGCTTGACAAACTCGGGGCTGTCCGCGAAAACGCCGTCGAGGGCGGAAAGCTCCTCGAATATGTCCGACGCCTTATCGGGGCATTCCTCCATGCAAAGCTCAAAAAACGCTTCGCCGTATACTTTTTCAGCCTTGTCGTTCATAAAAAATTCCTTTCCGCTGTTATTCGCCGCATAAGCACTTCAGCTTAATCCGCGGTTCCCACGTTCGCAAGGAATCCCGAGATAATCTCCTCGTTGTCCTTTTCCGAAATTTCCCGTTCAACGACCTTGGTTGCCGCAAGGACTACCATCTCGGAGATCTCGTCCTTGATTTCGTTGATTGCGCGCTTCTTGTCACGCTCAATGTCGCTTTCCGCCTTGGCGCGGATGCTCTGCGCCTGCTTGTTTGCCTCAGCGACTATCTCCTCCTCGCGAGCCTGCGCCCTGGCGGTAGCCTGCTTTACTATCTCAGCAGCCTCCGTCTTTGCGTCCGCAAGCCTGTCAAGGTATTCCTGCTCCGCCTTTGCAGCGGATTCCTTTGCCGCCTTAGCCTCCGCTATTTCGGCGGCAGCCATCTCCTTGCGCTTGTCAAGTATGCCGCAGACGGGTTTGTACAGGAAAAATCTGAAGATGAGGAAGATTATGAGCGTATTTATCAGCGTGAAAATGATGGTTCCCGGATCTATGGATACCAGCGCAAGTGTTTCCTGTGCCGATCCGCCGGCCTCACTGATAAAATTCAGCATTTTAGCTCTCTCCTCCCATTATGCTTTTCTCGGCAGCAATTAGTTTCCGAAAGAATCCAGAAGCTTCGAGAAGATGGGGTTAGCATAAAGGAGAAGCAGCGCGATTACCAGTGCGTACAGACCGGTGGTCTCTGCCAGCGCGTCACCGATGATCATTGTTCTTGTGATAGCGCCGGAAGCCTCGGGCTGTCTGCCGATAGCCTCAACTGCCTTGCCGCCGCAGTAGCCCTCGCCGATACCCGGGCCAAGACCCGCGATCATAGCCGTGCCCGCGCCGAGCGCCGAAGCGCCGAGTACAATGCCTTCAGCCAAGATTTTCATTTCATCCATTGTCATTTTCCTCCGTAAAATAAAAATATTTTATTTGGAACGCCGTCAAACACAACCTATACGGCGTTCATATCCCTTGCGGGATATAAGACAAAAACTTTTCCGGGACGTGTCCCGTGACTGCCGTTATCCCTCGCAGTCAGCCGAAGAAATGTACGACATACTCAGCATAATGAAGATGTACGCCTGCATTACCGCAGAGAATATGTCGAAATAAAGAGATGCTATCGCGGGAATAAGGATAGCCAGCTTACCGAGCGCAAAATAGATCAGCGCGTTGATAACCGTGCCCGCGATCATGTTGCCGAACAAACGCAGCGCCAGCGCGAGCGGGTTTGCGAATTCGCCGATTATGTTAAACGGAAGCATAAACGGCAGCGGCTCGACAAAACTTTTCATGTACCCCTTGAACTTTCCCGTTTTGCCACGGTTGAACTGAACCAGGCAGAACGTGATAATAGCCAGGGTACCCGTTACGGATACGTCGGCAGTCGGATTTCGCAGCCCGAGAAGACCCATAAGGTTCTGGATCATAATGAAACAGAACAACGCCATTATGTAAGCGCGGTATCTGTTGTACTTCCTGCCCATGGTGGTGTCCACCGTTTCGCAGAAGAAGCCTACGATCCACTCCGCCGCCATCTGCCTCCTGGTTTCGGGAACAACCTTAAGGTTACGGGAAAGAATCAGCACAACGATCAGCAGTATCGCAATAACTATCCATTGAACAATAATACTTTCCGTCAGCCTCAGTCCCTGAATACCAAACAGGTTATCCACGACCACAAGAGGTCCGTTTACGGTGATGCCGCCGCTCTCCGACGCGAGCATCAATGCAGTCGGCATATATCATTCCTCCTTCTTTATTATTGCTCTTATCGTGATGGCGATCTTTGGAAAAAACAACGGGATCACCGTCGCGACAAGGTTTATAAACGGCGCAAGCGCGCCGATTGTAAGCAGAAGAAACAGTCCGAGATATCTCAGACAGTACATGGTGTTCATATAGGTCTGGGCTGACTTGGCGCTGCCGCGTTTAAGCGAGCTTTGCGCGGTTTTTCCAAGCGCGAGAAAATTCCCCGCGCAGACAATATTGCCGTAAACCCCGCCCACAAGCAGCGTATAGTCAAACCTCGCCGCAAAGAAAATCACCAGTATTACCGCGAAAAACACTCCGTTTGCCGCCAGATAGTAGGGCAGCAGCGAACGCATTTCCTCATAAACGGGTTCGTTTTTTTTGATTGCCATACTCATTGGTCATATCTATGCGTCCTCGGCATAGCTCCTTTATATACCGGCTGATCTCCGGTTATTTGCGCATATCCTTATAGTCGTCGTAGTAATCGTTGTCGCGCGGGGCGCTATAGGACTTGGGAACGTTCTTTTCATCTTTTCCGTACAGCTTTATAAGCTGCCCCAGATAGGACACCGCCCCGCCTATCATAATAATAAGTCCAAGCGCCACACAGACGCCCATTACCCACTCCGGCAGCTCAAAGCGCTGCGTTACAAAGTACCCGCCCACGATAAATATGAGCAGCGGCGTGATTATCACAAAAACCAACTGACTCACCGTCGCATAGACCGATACAAGATTATCTTTCTTTTTCATCAGTACACAAACTGGGCAAGCCGCCACTCGCCGTCGATCTTCCGCATAGCAGTTTCCAGCACGGAATCCTTATTGTTCTCATCTATTTCGGAATCGGGGGTAAGCCCGCCGAGATAAATCGTAAGCTCACACTCCGTTTCGGATTTGGGAAGCACCGCGATATTGCAGGTCGACCAATCCTTGGTGTAGCTTGTATCGGGGGTAAAGTCCGCGCTTATGCCGAGAACCGTTTCGGTGGTATAAAGCGGACGGGATTCGCCGCTTTCCGCCTCATCGGTATACACAGCGTCCACCAGTATCTCACGGTTGACATATACCGCCTTGCCGTTTCCGTCGATATTTGTGAGCACCCGCTCAGCCTCGGAATTGACATAAATCGACTTGAGCATCTCCTCGATCTGCTCCAGCGAGGAGTACTCGGTGGAGTTTACGGTATAAATGCCGTCCTCGGGAAGATTGCCGTAAGGCTCGTCGAAATGCGCCAGACCCTCGGTAATATATAGTCGTATCACGGAAAAATTATCCCTCACCAGATCGTGTGCCGCATAGGTGCATTCCTCAATAAGCGCGTCCGTGGGCACGAAATTATCCACTGCCGTTGACAAAGAATTTTCTCCCGGCTTATCTTTCTTCAGCGTCATTATCGCCACTATCGCCAGCACTATTGCTATAACGGCGATAACGATGGTCGACACCAAAGGAATAATGCTTTTGTTCTCTTTATATTTTTTTTCACTCATACTATTATATTTGCCTTTCAAAAAAAGATACTTTTAAAAAACGACGTCAGACGCTTACCGGTGTTTCACGCGTCTCAATCTCACTCCTTGCTGTCAAAGGTGATAGCCTCGGGAATAGCGCTGCGGCTGTCCTCCTTGGACAGGAACGTGGTGTTTACGTAGCCCTGGATAATCGCGCCGTCGGTCACGGCGATAGTGGAAGCGTTGATATCGCCGAACACTATCGCGTCCCGCTTCAGCTCCGCTCTTCCCGTTATGTCCAGCTTTCCGCGTATTCTTCCGTTTACGTCAGCATACTGCGAAGAAAGATCTCCGATAAGTATAGTATCTCTGTCCATCTTCATTCTACCCTTAAGGGTAACATTTCCCTGCATAGCCGCGGAGGACATTCCCGCGTTGTTGCAGGTGATATCTCCGACTACCTTGCCCGTCATATCTATGTTGCGGGTAGTTTCGATATTGCCCTTTATGTTGCCGTCTATCTGCATATTGGCAAGGGAGCGCACATTTCCGTCAATTATCGTGTTTTTGGAGATAACGGTGATCTCGTCCACCTCGGAAGCGGCAGGAGTGCCGCCTGAACCGCCCTGCTCGGGAGGAACAAAGCCACCGCCGTAACCGCCCTGACCGTTATATCCGTTCATATTGGTCTGCATGGGTGACTGTCCGCCGAACTGAGGGGCGGACTGAGCTGTGCGCGCAGCATTCATGTTCATGCCGCCCTGTGAGGGATCCGGCTGCGCGGTCTGATTATACCGAACTCCGCCGTCAGTCTGCGGGGAAGTCTGCTCAAACTGCTCCGGCTGCGTCGGTTGGGCGGATTGGACAGGCTGCGAATATTGAGCGGATTGCGATTGATCGGTTTGACCGAACTGTGCGGTCTGAGCGGTCTGCTCGGGCAAGCCCTGCGCGGCAGACTGTTCAAATTGAGAGGGCTGGACGGAATCGTCCTGCTGAACGCCTTCCTGCTGTAAGTACCGCTCAAGCTCCGAGGGCTGCGCACCCGAAGCGGCGGGATTCTGCTCCAGCCCGTCCTTCTTCCACAGCTCCTTTACCGCCTGTGAGAAATTATCCTTGATCCCCATTAGTATGATCCTTTCCTTTTACGCATACGGCCCTGTAAACTGCACAGGCATCGTATTATCATTGATTTTATCCAGTTTGTAGCCTTCCCAGACAAGCACTTTCAGAATATCCTCCAGCACATAAACCGTATTTTCTCTCGGTGCGGAATCATGCATCAGCACCACCGAGCGGTAATTCTGCGCTATATCCCTCGGAATCGAGTTGTACATCTCCGACCAGCTTGCGCCTCCAACGTCGTAGCTGTCCACGTTCCAGTCGAAGTAGCGGAAGCCGCGTCTTGTCATTTCTTCTATTATCGCGTCACGCGTATCCCCGTTAAAGTCGTTCACGCTGCCGCCGGGGAAACGGAACAGAGAAGTTTTCACACCGGTCGCGTCGTAAATTATGTCCCACGCCTCCCCGAAGTCCTCAAGAAAAGCTTCCACAGAGGCATAGATTTTCTCATAGTCATGCGTAGCGCTGTGCACCCCTATAGAGTGTCCCTCGCTGACTATTGATTTTAAAAGCGCGTAGCATTCGTCGGTTCTTCTTGGAACAACGAAAAATGTCGCCTTTACGTCGTATTTTCTTAAAAGCGAAAGTATCGTATAGGTGTTCTGCGACGGTCCGTCGTCAAAGGTAAGATATACGGTGCCCTGCTCCCTCACCATATCCTCCGCGCTGACGGAAGCCACCGCCATATCCGCGCGTATGTCGGCATACGGGCTTTCCGCGGTCGGCTCAGCCGTTTCCTCCGGCACGGGAGGAGTTGTCACGGGAGCTGTTGTTACAGGCGGGGGTGCGGGAGTGGAAACAGGCTCGGTAACGGCAGGCGAAGGCTCTGAGGTATCCTTGCCGCCCTCATCGACATATCCGTTTATCTCTCTTACATAGGCAATAAGCTCCTCATCGGAGTTGCCGCTTTTCTTGTATATCTCATAAAAATCGCCCACAGACCCCGCGCGTTCTCCCACGAGAACTTCCGCTGCAAGCGATATACGCTCATAGCTCCGCTCTGCCTCCAGACATTTCTGCTCCGTATCCGACAATTTTTTGTTGGTATTCGCCAACAGCACGCCAAACACAATGCACAAAACCAGCGGAAGAAAGAAAACTATTGTAAGTACCGTTTTAATCAGTACCTTAAAGAATTCAACGCTGCCAAAACGCATTTTTATATTCATGCTCCGTAACAGAGCACTCTCCTTTATCATCTGTACGCGCCGACCCGCGGACGCACGAGTGTACCGCGCAAAATCGCAGTACTTTCCCTATTCTATTATGATACTATAAAACAACGTTTTTGTCAATAGCGACAGCGCCGAATATCAAATAAAAAACAAAAAAAGACCACAATATGCCAAAAAATGACGTTTATTTTTTGTTAGATATGCACATATAAAGCAATTGCATATTTATGCCAAAACCGTATCCTTCGGTAATTTTTGCCAAGTCAGAGAAAAATTCACGCGTAAGCCCTCCCTTTTACCGTTTGCTTTTACAAATGCCTTTAATTTTCCCTTCGCTGAAATGGCGGAACAGGCAGCTGTCCGTGATGGATAACACCCGACAAGCCAAAACTTACCAAGTCAAATATCAGCTGATCCGTTAAACCCTATCTTCACCCATGGCATATTCCTTAAGCAGCACCTTTTCTCCGGGAAGCGTCCGGTACAGCTCATGTATAAATTTATTTCCATATCCTTCAATTGTATCTGTTGGGGTATCGGCTGAAATTTCTTTGGGAGTCGGGCAGTCATCAAAAATGCTGACATATAAAACCCAGACAACCCCCTCTTCCGGGAACTTTATCCGCCCGTTTGTCTCCATGTTTGGGTAAAGCTGTAAGAACATAGACATATATCTGTCTTTAAAAAAATATATATGGTCATATTCCGGAGATTCCGCGTCGGGTGTGGAACGACCATACGGACCGGTATATATTTTCATTTTCTTTCGCCCTTTTGAAACACGAAGATCGCTCGACTCCTTGGCAACCTTATTGAGTGCTTTTTCAAAAATTTTAATGATGTCCTCTTCCGCAAAATCACCGGTTTTAAAACCATACTCACGATTTGGCATATTCAGTTCCTTTCAAGCACAATGTCAAAATCTCTGTCTGCGGCTATTCGGCATACACCCTTTTCATGCGGATATCCCTAAGAGGTCTGTCACCGTAATCTGTTTCAGATTGCGCTATCTCGTCAACCGCTTCCATACCCTCAATCACTTTGCCGAAAGCGGCGTACTGCCCGTCAAGATGGGGAGAGTCCTCATGCATGATAAAAAACTGGCTCGATGCTGAATCGGGGTGCTTTGAACGCGCCATTGAAATAACCCCGCGGACATGCTTTATATCGTTAGCCACTCCGTTGGCGAGAAATTCTCCCTTAATTTTTTCTTTTGCGCCGCCCATACCTGTGCCCGTCGGGTCGCCGCCCTGTATCATAAATCCCTTTATAACACGATGGAAAATAAGACCGTCATAAAATCCCGCTTCCACCAGCTTAAGAAAGTTGGCGGTCGTAATCGGAGCTTTATCGGGATAAAGCTCCAGTTTGATTTTTTTGCCGTTTTCCAATTCGATAACTACCATCTCATATTCTCCTAACAGTTATTTTTCGCACAAATATTACCTTTTGCAATGCTCGTGATTTTCCGATTGACTAAATTATACACCTTTTCTCACTAAATGTCAAACCTTTATTTAAGGTAACGGTAAAATTTTTTTCAAAATTACGCAGTCTGTATATAAGGTGTCGAGCAAAGCAAATTTATTTAAGGCAACACCCCGCTTCACTCCTTGTTACGCACTTTGGTTCTCGCGAAAAATTTCCTGCGTCAATGTTGCGTTGCCTTGATTTTTTTATACAAGATGAAAAATTTTCAAACTTTAGTATCGCAAAAATTGACCGTGCAAATTATTTCATGGAAATATAAAACCTGCATAGCCTTTCAGCCTCCGCGTTTATGTCATAACCCGCTGCCGCGACCTGTTCAGCGGCTTTGTCGTTCCGCAGCTTCGCGCAGCTTACCGCGGCACACGCCCAATCGGCGTAATGGGTTCTTAGCGAAAGGAACTGCGCCCCATCGGAAACCTTGGCTTCCCGCGGAACCTTATCTGAAAACAGACAGTAAAGCCCCGAGCACTGCGCTTCCACTCCCGCCATGCCCAGACCCTCATAATTGCTTGGCAGCAGAAAGCAGTCTATGGCGCTGTACAGCCTGTCCACGTCCGACCGCTGCCCCACGAATATAACCTTATCGGTTATGCCGGCGGCAACGACCATCGCCCTTATAAGCTCCATATCCTCTCCCACACCCGCCATAATCAGCTTTGAATTGGGGTGCACCCGCAGTATCTCCTTAAAAATTTCAATAAGAAACCTCTGATTTTTCTGGGGGCAGAATCTCCCCACATGACCGAAAAGCAGTGTTCCGCCCGCCACGCCGAATTCTCCGCGGAACAAGCTTCGCTTGGACGCGTCAAAACGGAAAAGCCCTATGTCTATCGCGTTTCGCATTATCCGCACGATTTTTTTCTGCGCTCCGTCGGAAATATTTTCCTCTGAAAGCTCCGCGGCGGGTGCAGCTCCGTACATCCACCGCGCCGCGTGCTCCGAGCAGGCAAATCGGTGAGTGGCAAAAGCCTTTGCAAGCGGCTTGAACAGCGTCTTGGCGATATTGCGCACAAGCTCGCGCCCGCCGCCCGAGGTGCTGTGATTGTGGATAATCCTAACAGGCACACCCGCCTTTTTCGCCGCCAGAAGCGGCAAAAACGAAAGCGTACTCAGGTGGCAATGGACTATCCCGTATTTATTTTCACGCAGCAGCCCGGCGAGCGTCCTGACATATCTCACGGGATTTTTAAAGCCGCACAGCATATACAGTCCGCCGCCCTTTTCCTTTATTTCCTCGGCGGGAACGAGCTTTGAGGTTTTAAAAAGAAAAAAATCAAACTGCACCTTGTTTCTGTCGATTGCGCGGTAATAATTCATGACCACCTGCTCCGCGCCGCCGCCGTTCATTTTTCCCAGTATCTGCGCAACGCGGATAGGGGTATTGCTTTTTTCGATCATATTCTTATTTCCTGTCGTTTTTTGTGAGCGCTCTCAGCTTTGCGGCGTTCTGCTCATGATTTATAAACGGCTTGGTGAACAGCCTCACCAGCCAGCATAACGGCAGCAGAACAGGCGCTTTTTTCAGAAACGGGTAATGCTGCTTCATATGCCGGAATGTAGGGAAGACAAGACGGAAAAGGTATTTTACTCTGCCGCCCGATCTCACCTTGTTTTCCACAGCATTCTGTATTGTGCCGTAAGTGCCGCCCGAGAAAACATAATCTGCCATCTTATCGTATCTTTCGCCGCTCTCCGCGCCCTCAAACCATATTTGGGACAAGCGTATGAAATCCCGCGCCGTATCCGCGCAGCCCGACGGCTCCAATATTCCGCACACCCGCTCGGTATCCGTCGGCTTTGCCCTGAGATAAACCGCGATATCCATAAAGGAGCGTATCCCCGTGCCGCCCTCGCCGTAATGCTTTATGGCGTGAGCGATAACATACGCAAGAAAATACTCGTCGGTAAAATCTGCCCGCATGCCCTCGTAGCATTCCGCGCAAAGAGAAAACGGCGAAGCGAAAATTTCCCCGAACTGCTGCCCCTCCTCGCCGAAAAGCTCCCGATGTATCTCCACATTCATTATGGGCTGTTTGTAATATATATCGTGTATATCATACCCGAAATGCTCGCAGGTATAGCCAAGCCCCCGCATGATATCCCGCACAGCCGCCGCGTTTTCCCCGTCCACCAGCATATCTATGTCAGACATCGTGCGCATATCGGACTGGGGGTAAAGCCACTTCAGAACGCTCCCCTTAAGCGGGATATGGCGGATATTTTTTTCGGAAAGCGCCCCGCTTATCAGCTCCAGCTCGGCAAGCTGATTGATATCCTTTACGATAGCCTTGTCGCGGAGCTGCTCCCACTCGGAAAGCAAAGGCTCTTCGGGTTTTCTCTCAAGACGCTCCACGGCGTAAAAAGCCGTATTTGCCACGCTGTGCGCCTTTGCCGCGCCGAAAATCTCCCCAAAGGACAGACCCTCGGGCAGCTCGGGCGGCTTCTCATCATTCAGAACACTTCTCAGCAGCGCCAAGAGATAATCAAACGCCTTAATTTCCATAGCTTATGTTACCGTCCTTTAACAGCAGATGCTTTGTGCATATCTTCAGCGCGGCGGGACGGTGGGTAACTATAACGACCGTCTTTCCGTCCAGCTCCGATATGTTTTTCAGCAGGCGCGCCTCGGTCTGCTCGTCCAGCGCGGAGGTCGCTTCGTCAAGAAGCAGTATGGGCGCGCCGCCGAGTATCGCTCTCGCGACGGCTATCCTCTGCGCCTGACCCTCGGACAGTCCGAAGCCGTTTTCGCCCACACGCGTGTTCATACCGTCGGGCAGGGATTCGATAAACTCCCTTGCGCAGGCAATCTCCGCCGCCTTACAGACCTCGTCGCTGTCCGCGTTATCATTAAGAAATGAGATGTTTTCGTAAATTGTCCCCGAAAAAAGCAGATTGCCCTGCGGAACATAGGCAAATAGCGGGCGGGTTTCCCTTCCCGCCGAAAAGCTGCCGCCGTCCGTCGGGAATGAAACGCTGCCGCTGTCGGGGCTGTAAGCGCCCAGAAGCAGCAGGAAAAGCGTTGATTTTCCGCCGCCCGAAATGCCTGTAAGCGACACGAAATCCCCCTTTTCTATCTCGATACCGACGTTTTCAAGCACATGATTTTCTCCATAGGAAAAGCTCACGTTCTTTAGCAGTATCTTTTTGAACCCCTCCGCGGGCAGAAGCTTTTCCGCGGGCTTTTCGGCGGGGAGCTTTTCGAGCGCGATTATTCTTTCGGCGCTGGCGCACATTGAAAAGTACTTGGGGAACAGCGAGGACAGCCCCGCAAACGGCGACTGTATCTGGTTCACGAGCTGCAAAACCGCGGTGAGCGTTCCGTAGCTCATAGTTCCCTCGTATATGCCTGCCGCGCCCCACAACAGCGCGAAAACATACCCGGCCCCGAACGCAAGTCCCAGCCCCGCGTTAGCCGCAATGCTGAACGCGCTGCGCTTCATGCGCGCCTTATACATATTAGCCTGATTATCGTCATTTTGAGATAGCATTTTCCGCTCCGCGCTGAAAACTCTCACCGCAAGAAGATTCTCAACCGTTTCCTGGAGAAAGCTGCGCACCGCGCCCTCGCGCTCCTGAACACGGCTGTGGAGTTTTTTCATTTTCGGACGGAAAAACCTTGTCGCGGCATACACAAACAGCCCCGCGGCTATAAAAAATATACCGAAGCGCCAGTCAAGGGAAAGCAGCACCCCCGCCGCGAAAACTATCCTCACCAGATTGTTTGCCGCGGAGGGCACAATGGAAATTATCCCGCTCACCACCACCGAAACGTCCGAAAACATTCTGTTGAGCAGCTCGCCGCTGTGGAAGTTACCGAGAGCGGAATATTCCCGCCCCATCAGGCAAGACAGAATATCCGCCCTAAGGCGGGATTCCATACGCGCCTGAACGTCCTCCGAGAGGATATTGCAGGAGATACGTATAACAAACTGCGTTAAGATGACCGTCGCAAGCAGTATTCCGCTGTGGACGATACCGCCGCGGTTGCCGTCCACAGCCGCGTCGATAAGGTCGCGCATCAGAAGCGCCATATCCACGCTTACCGCGCCGAAAAGGGCGTTTCCCGCCAGAATAACGCCCAGCTTTATTCTCATGCCCTTGGTGTGCTTAACGAGCCATTTAAGAGTTGCCCTGTCAGTCTGAGCCATTGGTTCGATCTCCCGTTTTAACACGCTCCCGCGAAAATATTCTCCCAAGCTTTAAAAATACCCTGCGTATAAAAAAGCCGTGCCAAAGCAATTTGTATATCCTATAAGAGAACCTGTCCTGCACAGGCTTACCGTCCCTGTTTATCTTCACCGCCGCGCCGATTATCTGCCGCGGTTCTATCCCTTTTTCGGGGACGGTCTGGTTATCGCCGCACATGGTATAGCGACCGCCGCCTGTCCCGACGACGCGGTGCAGGACATACTGCCCGTTATCGCGCAGATAAAAGGCAATATCTCCCCTTTTAAGCGGTGCGGAGGGCTTTGCGAGCGTTACGGAATCCCGCCCCTGACGGATAAGGGGGAGCATGCTCGTGCCCTTTGGATAGATAGTAAACTCCCCGCCGCTGTCGAGAACGATACGGATAGTTTCATCGTAGTCGGCAAGGGAGAACTCCTCACGGTCAGCCACGGTCAAGCAGCTCCGCGCGGCTGAGCCTTTCGACAAACGTCTCCACGTCCGCCGAGGCGGTTTCGCGGTCAATATCGTACTCCGCAAGAAGCGCCTCGGTCAGCTCCTCGGGGGTGCGCTCGCTTTTAAGAAGCTCCCACAGGAACGCACCCGTTTCGTTCAGCTTGATTATACCGTTGAAATCCCTGCTTGCCGCGCCTACCGCAACAACCACGTTCTGACCGCCGACCTTGCGCAGCATGAATCCGTTTCTGATTTTCATAATAAGCCCCCCCGTTTCTATGAAAATTGTAGCATAAGCTATTGATTTTGTCAAGCTGTTATGATATAATATAGTTGAAAGTTTTTTGGGAGAACGGCTATGAGGATAGAATATTCAAAAAGATCACAGAAAAGCCTTACGGATATTCCGATAAAAATGCAGGTAAAAATCGCCAAGGCGATTGAGGGACTGACACAAAACCCTCCCAAGGGTGATATAAAGACCTTAGAGGGATTTTCGGACGGCAGGAAGAGGTTGAGAGTAGGACAGTATAGGGTGGTGTATAAGTATCTTGATGACGGAACAATATATGTGTATGTCATCAACATCGGAGTAAGGGGAGATATTTATAAAGGCTGAAAGGAGTGATTTGAATGTCACCGATAATGCAGGATTCAATAAACATGATAGAAATGCTGCCCGAGTCTGAACAGGCGTTTGTCAATGAAATGCTCAAGCGTATAGTAAAAGCATGGGATCCCGACTTCACAAAGGTCACACCGAACGAGCGTTTGGAAATGGAAGAAGCGGAAAGAGAGCTTGAACGCGGCGAAACAGTTTCGCATGAGGAAATGTGGAAACATCTGAAAAACATTTAAAACAAAAATTGCTCCCAAGTGCCATTGGGGGCATTTTTTTATTTGTTGAAACAAACATATCCTTTGTGATTACCATACCCATAACGATTCTTCATGATTGTTAAGAATAAAACGTCACAAAAATCGGTTATATAACGGAACGGGCAAAATTTACTTAAATTAACCCGCGGCATTATAAAAAATACTGCCAAAAGATGGACCAACAATTTGTGCAAATAGGAGAAAACCCTCAACACAAGCGAAAAAATATTGACAAACCATACAATAAGGTTTATAATTGAGGTTGTAAACAACTGTTTGGACCGTGCCGCAGCAGACAGATCGACACTTCACCAAACGAAATCTTAGCTAAATTTAGGAGGAAAGGTATGAAACTTAAAAAAGTTTTGTCGGGCTTTTTAAGCGCGGCAATATTGGCTACTACAACGGCTATCGTTATGCCGATGAGTGCCAGTGCGGCTGAAGAAATGACGCCGCATACTATCTATGAATATGATGACAGTCAAATTGGCGTATTTGAGGAGTTAACGTTGGGGGACGATGTTAAAAACGCAACCTCCTCTATCTCTGTTTTGGTAACAGGTTCGACAGTAGAAGGAGCTGAGTGGTCGGCATACTACATCCAAGAATGTGATTCTTGGGCTTGTGGAGACGGTGTTAGTTTGGGGACCGCTATTACAGTAACTTCAACTGATGCTCTTTGGTCTGGAATTAAGACGGGTGGCGCTAAAATAAATCTCCAAAACGCGAAAGCCACTAAAGTTACTCTCACCATTGACAGCAATGATGAAACCGTATTGTTTGATGCTTCTACCGCACCCGCAGGAAAAACATATGATGCCAATGGTGGTACAATGACCATTTCAGCAGCTGATTTAGATACCTGTGGTGTTACCGAAGCTAACATTGCCGATTGCACGGTAGATGTGACATACACAACTGCTCCAAGCGGAGCAGTGTGCGGGATTAATGTCAATAATGATTGGGATAAAAATTTCTTTTATAAAGATCAAATATCCAGCGCAACAGTTAATCTGCCTTTTACTGGTATTGCCGGTAACCATTGGCAGACCCAAGAACCATATGATTACCGCGAAGCTGCGTTGGCAGATGGTATCATGATTCAGTTTAAAAGCTGTTCTGTTTCCAAGGTTGTACTGAATGTTCCTGCTACTGTTGCTGTTGAAGAGGTAACTGTAGAGCCCGCAACCCTCGCTCTCAAGGTAGGCGACGCTGCTTCTGCTCTTACCGCGACAGTAACACCTGAAGGCGCTGACCAAGGCGTTACATGGATAACTTCCAACAATAAGGTTGCTACCGTAACAGCCGATGGTAAGGTTACCGCTGTTGCAAGCGGCACAGCTACAATTACGGCAACCTCCACAGCCGACGAAACCAAGACAGCTGAGTGCAAGGTTACAGTAACCAATCCCGCAACCGCTATTGCGATTGATAAAACTGCTTCCGTTCTTGTTGGCGCAACAAAACTTCTGGCAGTTACCACAACCCCCGCAGACGCTGACGAGCTTACTTATACGTGGATTACCTCCGACGCTTCTATCGCGACCGTTGCTGACGGCGTTGTGACCGGGGTTGCGGCAGGCACGGCAAAGATTACCGTAACCGCTGGCGCACTCACAGCTTCTTGTGACGTTACCGTCACCGCTGAAGAAAAGCCCATCACAAAGCTTGAGATAAGCGACGCGACACTTGAGCTTGAAGAGGGCAAAACAGGCACTCTGACCTCTACCACTACGCCATCGGACACCACCGACGAGATCGAGTGGGTATCTTCTGACCCCTCTGTTGCGACCGTCAAGGACGGTGTTGTTACCGCCGTTAAGGCAGGCAAGGCAACCATAACCGTTCAAGTAAAGGGTAACGAAGAGATTTCCGCTTCCTGCGAAGTTACCGTTACCGCAAAAGCACCCGAAATCGAAACCAAACCCTACACACTCAACGTTGTTGACGCTTCCGGCTGGGGCGAAGCAGGCGTTACAAGAGCCGCACAGGTAAACGTACCTGTTACAACGCTGAACGGCTTCAAAGTTGGCACTACTACATACAAGGACGTAAAGGATAAGACCCTTAAGCTTGAAAACCTTGCTTTTGGCAGCTGCACCGCGGCAGGCGTAAAGGCTGAAAATGTTGACGTATGCATTTACCTGCAGTTCGGGTCCGGCTGGACATGGTGCGCAACCGGCGGCAACACTCTGGCTGACGGTTCTGTTGAATATGATCTTAGCACCCTTGCCTCTGCAAATGGTGTCAAGGACACAGATGTACTCCAGCAAATCGGTTTCCAGTTCAATATCAAGGGCAATGTAGGCGGCATTAACGACATGGCTGAGAACACTAAGGTTACTCTGAATGCGGCAGAGCCTAAGTTTACCGTTGTAGGCGAAGAACCAAGCAATTACGAAACCGGCAAGGTTGAAACCGTTGAAGGTTATGTTCCCGCAAGCACCGAAGCAGGTAAGAAAACAGAACTTGTGGTAATGTCTATCACCGAAACTGAAGCGGCAAGAAACGATTCCTACACCATTACCGTTTCCGATGGTACAAAGACCTATACCACCACGACAAACGACTGCTACAAGGGCTTTAAGTATAACACCGCAACAGGTGAAAAGACCGAAAACGCGGCAAACGGCTACTTCATTATCGTAAAGGTTACAGGTGTTCCTGAGGGAACAAACATCACCGTTACGATTGAGCCGACTAAGTAATGGAGGTACACTATGAAGAAATATACATCTCCCGAAATCGAGATCAAGGCTTTTGCCGTTGAGGATATCATTACAGCCAGCGCACCGAGCATGGATACCAATACCGGTACTGCTGTTGCTGACGTTGATAACAATGATATTGGTATAACGATTAATTATAGCGATCTTAAATAAGTGTTAAAGTTCCTACTAAATGTCGCGGAGCGGCAGGCGCAAGCTTGCCGCTTTGCGGTTTTCACAAAGGAGAGAGATTATGTTTAAAAAAGTTATAGCCTGCCTGCTCATGCTGTTCTGCTGCGCTATGCTCGCAGGCTGCACAAATGAGGACGACAGCTCCGAAAACTCTTCCACCGGAGAAAGTTCCTCCGGTGGCATGAATATTCATGAAATGTGGACCGATGAGCCATGAAGTACAATATATGCGGTCTGAATGTAAACTGCGATTTCCGATTTCCGACAATGACCGCCCGCGCCGAAAAATATCGTTCCGATTTTGCGGGGAAAGCGGATATAACCGTACCGCACACCACGGACGTTTCCGCTTTGAAAGCAAACAACCCCGCTCTCACCGAGGACGACTGCGAAATAATAACCACCGCCGAGAGCTTCTACAACAGCCTTATCCCGCACGGCGGATTTATGCTCCACGCAAGCGCCGTTGTGCTGGATAACCGCGCTTATCTTTTCTCCGCGCCCAGCGGAACGGGGAAATCCACCCACACCGCGCAATGGCTGAAGCTGTTCCCCACCGCGAGGATACTCAACGATGACAAGCCCGCCATTCTGCTCTCCGAGAGCATTTCGGCATGCGGAACACCTTGGAGCGGTAAATCAGATCTTAACATTAATCTGAACATCCCTCTTCAGGGGATTTGTGTTCTTGAGCGCGCGGAGAAAAATTTTATTCACCCCCTGCCGCCCGACGAAGCTGTTTTTGCCTTGCTCAACCAGACAATTCGCCCCACCGATGAAAGCCGTATGAGCGCCTTGCTAAAACATATCGACAGGGTAGTGAACGAAATCGGCATTTTTCGCATGGGCTGCAATATATCACTTGAAGCCGCACAAATCGCTTTTAATGCAATGTCGCAGCAATAACAATATATTTGTCATTTGCCTTGAATTTTTGGCTAAAGTGATGAAATTCTCTGCTTAGAAAATTTAACGCCACATTAACGCGCCAGTTTGTCCCTTAAAGGTAAAGTTGGCGCTTATTGTCCATTGAAAATAATTTGCGAAGGGTTTATAATAGTGTAAATGGTTCTGAAAGAGGGAGAATATGAAAAAGCAATCGCTTTGGGGGAGATTTTTTCAGGTACTTATTACTTGGACGGTCTATTTCCTGTTTCGCCCAAAGGTTATCTATGCCGACAAAAGTCTGAAAAAGCGGCTTAAGGGAAGACCTGCCGTTTTTGTCGCAAACCACACCCACCACTTTGACGGAGCGTTTACCGGCGCGGTTCTCGGGCGATTCAAGCCCTATGTTCTGGTAAAACGGAGCTGGTACGACAAAAAAGCGGTCGGCACTATGATCTCATGGTGCAGGAGCATTCCCATAAGCCTTGACGAGGCGGACGGAGCGTGGTTCACAGCCGCCGAGCAGGTGGTTGCCGCGCGGAAAAGCCTTATAATCTTCCCTGAGGGCAGTATCGCCCGCGAGGGTATTTTGCAGGAGTTCAAGGCGGGCGCTGGGCTTATCTCGGCGAAAACGGGAGCGGCGGTAGTGCCCTGCGCGATATACGGGACATACAGCGCGGTCTTCGGAATGCGCCAGAAAATTTTGATAGGCGAGCCGATAGAGAGCGTCTGTCCCGAGGATATGCGCCGCTCCAAGTACGCGCGTCTGCTGATGAAGCAGGCTCAAGGGGAAGTGCGGCGGCTTTACGGGGAGCTTGTGCGGCGCTACGGCAACTGCGGCAGCTACCCCAATGAAAACTTTGACAATTGATGGATATCCATCAAAATATTTTATGTGAGGTATTTGTTATGAACACAGAAATCGCAGAGAAAATCAAGGCAATGCTGGTGGAAAATCTCAGAATCCCCGCAGACGAGCTGGAATACACATCGGAGCTTTTCGGCGACGATATCGGGCTGGATTCAATTGATTCCATTGAGATAATCGCGGGTATAGACAACCTTTTCGGTGTGCAGATGACGGGCGCGGCAAGGGAGAATTTCCAGTCTATTGAAACTCTTACAAAGTTTGTAGAGGAGCACATGGAATAATGAACGATAAAAGACGTGTTGTTGTGACCGGTCTTGGGCTGGTGTGCGCGATAGGCGACAACACCAAAGCCTGCTGGAGCAGCGCAATAAACGGTGTGACAGGTATACGTGAGGTTTTATCCGTCAATACCGACAACTGCTATGCCAACAAGGGCGCGGAGGTACTGATAAAATCCTCCGAGCTTTCGGAAGAGAACTATGACCGCTCCTCGCTGCTGTGCATTAAGGCGGCGGGAGAGGCTTTCGCCGACGCGGGCTTTGCCGTTACGGAGGACAATTCCGATAGGATCGGAGTTATTATAGGCAACTGCGTGGGCGGCGCGGCAAGCATCGATAAATATTTCACCGATGAGATAAAGGGCAGCGGCGGCGACAGCTCCGATATACTGAAAATGCCGGCTTCGGCTATCGCCAACAATGTGGCTAAGCATTTCGGGCTGAACGGAACGACCGCGAATATCGTTAATGCCTGCGCCGCGGGAACTATCAGTCTTGCTTACGCCTGCGATCTTATCCGCGCGGGAAAGGCGGACGCTTTTGCCGCGGGCGGCTCAGACAGCTTTTCATCACTGGCTTTCGCGGGATTTCATGCTCTGCACGCGCTGGACGAGAACGCCTGTGCTCCGCTCAACCACAACAGCGGGATAACGCTCGGCGAGGGCGCGGGAATACTGATACTGGAGAGCTACGAGCACGCCAAAGCGCGCGGGGCTAAGATATACTGTGACGTGCTGGGTTCGGGAGTAAGCTCCGACGCGTACCACATCACCGCTCCGCGTCCCGACGGTCAGGGGCAGATGCTGGCGACAACGCGCGCGGTTCGGAAATCCGGGCTGGACTTCAATGATATAGACTATGTGAACGCTCACGGCACCGGAACGGCTAAGAACGACGACGCGGAATTCCTTTCCGTTCACACCCTGTTTGACGGCAACGACCATCTTTCCGTAAGCTCCACCAAATCCATGACGGGACACTGTCTGGGAGCGGCGGGGTCTATCGAGGCGGTACTTACCGTCAAGGCGGTATGCGAGGATATAGTACCGCCCACCATCGGATATAACGAAGAGGATCTTGTCCGCCTTAAAGATAAGGCGGGGGCGATAGATTTCGTGCCCAACACGCGCCGGGAGAAGCCCGTAAACTATGCGGTGTCCAACTCATTTGCGTTCGGCGGGAACAACGCGAGCATAGTTTTCGCGAAAAATCCCCGTGAGATTCCAGACCATACCAACAAGGACCGAATTTTCGTGACGGGTATAGGCGAGCTTCTGGGTGAGCCGCGCTGCGAGATAGAGTCGGACGACTACAAGGAGCACGGCATAAAAATGGCGTTCTGGCGCAAGCTGGACAGATTTTCTCAGCTTCAGCTGATCAGCGGCATGAGAGCACTGGCGGACGCGAACATTACCGTTTCGGACGAAAACAGCAGCGATATCGGCATTATCATCGGTACTGCCGACGGACCTATGACGGAAATAGTGAATTTCCAGAAAAACGTTATCGAGAACGGCACAGCAAACGGCTCGGCATTCTCTTTCCCCAACACCGTGTATAACGCGGCGGGCGGATATTTCAGCATTTTCGCGGGAATAAAAGGCTACAACGCCACCAATGCGAACGGAGCACAGGCGGGCTTGCAGAGTCTTTGCTATGCCGCCGATGTTATCAGGAACGGCGACGAGAGCATTATGGTAGCCTCGGGCACGGACGAAAACACGGATGTTACGGAATATCTGTACGGCAGACTTGGTCTGGTTCATGAAAAATTGAGAAAGGGTCTTGGAGAAGGCTCGGTGTCGCTGATTCTGGAAAACGAGAACAGCGCGAACGCGCGCGGCGCCAAGAAATACGCGGAGCTTGCGGGCTGGGCTTCGGCGCACAGGGCTGTCGAGTTCGGCACACTCAAAGGCTCGGAAAGCGCTCTCAAAGCGGCTGTTGAGGAAGCCTGCAAAGCCGCGGGAATCTCGCCTAAGGACGTTGAAATGGTGTGCGGATTCGCGGACGGCAACGAAACTGTCGACGGTATCGAAAGAAGCGTATATGCGGAAATTTTCGGTAATATTCCGGTAATACAGCTTAAGCATGAAACAGGAGAGTCGAGAGCGGCGGCAAGCACGGAGCAGGCGGCACACGCGGCAAAAATGATAGCCGAGGGCAGATACGGCTGCGTTCTGGCGGCTTCCTTCGGGGTCGGCGGCTCGTATTCGGCTGTGGTGCTGAAAAGCGTATAAGGCTTGGGTTTAACACAATCCTAACGCATGGCATCATAAATTAAAAACAGCGGGGACAAAAAAGTGATGAATAAACAGGAAGCGGAACAATCAGCAACGCCGGTTGTAAAAGAGATCGTAAACTGTATATCCGAAAGACGCTATTCGGATATTGAAAAATATGCCGAATTTGAAAGCATATCCTTGTCCGATTTTACGGAACTGATCGAGGGCTTTCTGGAGATCAACGAGCTGCCTTATATGGATCGGTTTGAGGTTCCGTGCACCTTTAATCCCCAATATGAATATCATCAGCTTTCCTGTATAGTATACAGCGACGGGCGCGGATTTCACGCGGATTATGATCTGACAACGGACGGGGAATTAAATGACCTGACCTTGAACATGGATTTTCTGTTTACAGAATCGGGAGCGCTTGCCGTCAAGATTTTAGACGCTCATGTAATGTGAGAAATAAGAAATTTTTCAGACAGACGCGCTTGACGGTCAACCGTCCGCTCGGAAATTATGACAAATAATTCGGATAACCGTACGTCAGCGGCACAAAAGGGAAAAGAGAGGCTTTTGCGCATAACTCCCGGAATTTTTGGAATTTTGAATTTAGAGGTGTGATATGGTAGCATTGGTAACGGGCGCTTCCAGAGGTATAGGCAGAGCCTGCGCGGTAAAGCTTGCCGAGTGCGGCTACGACGTGGCGGTAAACTATAACTCCAACGAGGCAAAGGCAGCAGAGGTCGTCGCGGAAATAGAGAAGCTCGGCGTGAAAGCCGCCGCCTTTAAGGCGGATACCGCCGATCTGAAGGCGGTTCAAGGTATGTTCCGCGAGGTGCAGAAAACATTCGGACAGCTTGATGTGCTTGTCAACAACGCGGGAGTGGTGGACGACGCATATCTTCTGATGATAAACGAGGATTCGCTGTCGAAAAGTCTTGATATCAACATCAAGGGTTATTTTCACTGCGCACAGCAGGCAGCACTGAAAATGATGAGCAAAAAATCGGGGAAGATAATCAATATTTCCTCGGTAAGCTCGGTGCTGGCGGTCGAGGGGCAGGGGGTATATTCAGCGACAAAGGGCGCGGTGAACTCCATGACCGCCACTCTCGCCAAAGAGCTTGCTCCGAGAGGTATCAGTGTAAACGCCGTTGCTCCCGGATTTATCGCAACGGAAATGATGGACGCCATACCCGAAGACAAGAAGCAGGAATACCTTAAGGCTATTCCGATGAACAAATTCGGCAGCGCGGAGGACGTGGCAAACGTTGTGGCGCAGCTCTGCTCGGAAGCGTTCAGCTATATGACGGGCCAGGTTATCGTGCTTGACGGAGGGCTGAGCTTATGATGAATCTTATGGAGATAAACTCCCGAATAAAGCAGCGCCCGCCGTTTCAGATGATAGAGCGGGTGACGGAGCTTGAACCGAATGTTTCCGCCAAAGGGATAAAAAACGTTTCGGTGAACGAACCTTATTTTATGGGGCATTTTCCCGACGCGCCCATTATGCCGGGGGTGCTTATAATCGAGTGCGCCGCGCAGCTTTGCAGTCTGGTAATCGCCCCCGAAAAAGCGGAAGAGGACAAGCTGTATGTTCTGCTTAAGGTAAAGGACTTCAAGTTTTTAAAGCCCGTTATCCCGGGGGATACTCTTACGATAGAGGTCAGCTGCACTCTCGCGAGCGCGGCGGCTTATGAATTTTCGGCAGTAATTTCGGTGGACGGGACGGTTAAGGCAAAGGGCAGCATGCTCTTTACCACGATGGACAAAAGTGCGGTATACGAGTGATGAAAACGGATTTTTCTGCTTGCATTCTGACCGGCGAGGCGGCTCTGCGTGAGCGGCTGGAAAATATCGCCGGATCTTACTCCCCCGAGAGCGGCTGCTTCGCCGCTCTTGCCCAAAAAGCGGGCAGAGAGTTTGAGGTGACCGCCTGCGGCTTTTTGCTTCTGGACAATCTTTTATTGAAGAACAGAATAAACCGCGCCGACCTCATAATAGCCGACGGAGGAAACCCCAGAATAATCAACCGAAGCGATATAGCCTTCGGTATCGCCGCGGCTGAAAGCTGTGTTATGTGCTGTCTGGCTATGGGTGAAGGCGCGGAAATAGACTGCCGCATAAGCCGCGGTAGTGTTACTCCGCCCGAAAACTGCTTTGAAACAGGTGTCATCACCTCCTGCGGAATAAAATACCATTACAGCATCGGCGGACGATCTGCGGACTGAATATCGGAATGGAGATAACCACAAAAATGAAAATTCTTGTACTGAACGGAAGCCCCAAAAACGGCAGAAGCAATACCCTGAACATAACAAAGGCTTTTCTGGCGGGATTCCCCGAGGACAGCGAGATTGAGTATGTTTCACTGTACAAGCTGAATATAAAGCCCTGCGTGGGCTGCTTTTCCTGCTGGAGCAAAACGCAGGGTGAGTGCGTGATAAAGGACGATATGCAGGAGCTTTATGGGAAGATAAAGGCGGCGGATATAATTATCGAGAGCTTTCCGCTGTACTTTTTCGGAATGCCCTCGCAGCTTAAGGCAATGACCGACCGCTGCCTTCCTTTTATGCTCCCCTATATGGGCAACCTTGTGAAAGACAAAAACGCGTCCTTCCACGAGCTGCGCGACGAGAGCATGCACGAAAAGCGCCTTGTCGTGATAACTACCTGCGGCTATGTGGACGCCGCGCCCATGTACCCCGCGCTGCTCAAGGAGTACGACCTTATCTGCGGCGAGGGACACTACACCGCTGTTCTCTGTCCCGAGGGAGAACTGTTCATAGCGGAAAAGGCAAAGCGCCAGCGTGAGGGGTATCTTGCGGATATAACCAAGGCGGGCGCGGAATTCGCGAAAAATCTGTGCCTGAGCGATGAAACCAAGGAGCGCATAGCGCGTCCCATGCTTTCGCCGCAGGGGTTTGAGGCGATAACGCTGGCTCACTGGCAGATGAAGTCGGAAAAATGACAAAACAATTATAAGTAAAACGGGAAGCTGAAAATTGCTTCCCGTTCCGGTGTGTATATAAAGGTTGACCTAAGGCTGATTATTTAAAAAATTTCAAAATTTCCGCACTCACGCTCCGCTTCACTTCGTTTCGCTCTGCGCGACTGCGGAAACCGTACACCTTTGCCATTCGGCAAAGGTGTACTTTTTGAAATTTCATGCGCCGACATTGCTCGGCAAATAGGCTTTTCTACAAACGACGAACGATTTGAAATTTCATACAGTGGTATTGCGCCGCTATATCTTAACAAACGACCGCCGCATAGCGCTCACTGCTTACTGCGCTTTCCATTATGCTCTCGGGAGATATCTCGCCGCCCATTGCCATGTCAAAAATCGCGGGAGTGCAGCCCGAAACCAGCGCCGCTCCCGTCTGCGACATTCTTACGGGAACGTTTCCCGCATTGACGCGGCTGTTGGCGCTGTTTACGTTCCAGAAGATTATATCGGGCAGCTTATAGCCGTGCCTTGCGAATTTGCGCTTCATGGATTCAAATACCGTCAGCTCGTTTCCGCCCTCTACGCAAAAATCAAACTCCATATCCGAAATTATGTATATCCGCTCAGGAAGCTCCGACTGCTTTACTCTGTTATTTACCGCCGCAGAAAGTATCAGCTCGAAAACCGCCTCAATATTTGTGTTGGAAATCTCATTGAACGTAGAGCAGAACCGAGCCTTTTCCGCTATATTACCGCCCTTTATTTCGATAAGTCGGGGGGTATGGGAGAATGTGATGAAATGATTTGCGAACGTGCCCTTGTTGTGCTCCGCAAAATATATGCCGAGCGACAGCGCCACATCAATGGGTCGGACGTTCCCGTTCACGGCGCCGGTCATTGAGCCCGAGCCGTCCACTACCGCTATCGAGTTACCCGTTTCACCGTATACGGGGAGATTTTTCCATGTCACGTCCAGCGAAAGCGCCTGCTCCTCGGTTATGCCTCCCGCAAGGCAGCCGCGGATTATATCGTAGGGGTACAGCGCGACTGTATTTATTTTCGCCTCGCCGACGTTTACCCTGTTGAGATACTCCGTGTAGCGCTCGCTGTCGTTGCGCAGAAACGCCTTTCTGTATTTGAACATCGCGCAGGAAGGCTGCTTTTCATAGTCGAACGTGTAGTCGCACTCCCTCAGCCGATTTTCCAGAATATCAGAATATCTGCGGAGCTTCGACAGAATCACGCGGTATTCTTTTTCGGTGTAGCCCAGCTTTTTCGCAAGGCACCTGCCCTTTGCGCGGCTCTCTGCGGAAGATGTGTTCACCGAGGGCAGCCACTTCGCAAGAAGAGAAACTCTTTCCTCCCGAGCCATCGCCGCGATATCCGCGTTAAGCCGGTCGGCTATTTCGTTCACCGCCGCTTTTTCCGCAGAAGTGCCAAGCAGCACCGTAAGGTCGTCATACCTGCCGTACTCCGCAAAAAGCGGAACGTTCCTCTCCACTGCCGCGGGTGCAAAATCCGCAAGAGCCTTTACCGCGGCTCTGAAAAATCTGCGTTCTCCCAGACCTCCGCGAATATCGCGCGCGAAGAAAATTATCTTCATGGTCTTTTCGGAATCCTCCGCGTAAGCGCGCGTTACCGCCGCCGCTATATCCTCCTCCGAGCTGTTCCTCATTGCGCCCGCCCCGAAAAACAGATCAAGGCAATATGACCCGCTCATCCTGTTAGTTACCGCGCCGTTATCGGTATATATTTTTTCACTTTCATTTTTCAAAAACTTAAGCATATTTTTCTCCTTATCTAAGAAATTTCCCGCGACCCGCCCGCAAAAGCTCCGCTCTACTTCGTTCCGCTGCGCTTTCAAAGGCTCTCGCGGAAAATTTCCCTGCGCGGGCTTTTCGTTGTTCTTGGCTTGCGTTGCTTTGCTTCGTGAGCCAAATGTCACTGTTTATCCTGCAAGACAGCTTCTTTTGCAAGCGCCTTTCGGCGCAAGGCGTGGATTCGAACCCGCATTATCCATCATTTTATGCTGTTGCTGTCTTTATCACGTCCGCGTTTTGTTCCGTAGGGGATCGATCCCGAGGGGCGGGATTCGAACCCGCAATCACCAATATTTTTGTGCCGTTGAGGACGTTCCTAAGAGCCTGTTTAGTATCTTCCGAAGCACCGTCTTTACCCGTCTTTCCGCGCCGTACTTAGGCAATTTTTCTTGAGGTACATACAGTACATCTGCGAAAAATTGCCGTTGTCCAACGCGAAAATCCGGGCAAATCCGGCACTTCTCCAGATACTAAACATGCTCTAAGGCAGAAGTTCGGGTCTGCTGCTTTCTTTTCGCGGCTCGACTTTCGATGCTCTGCCACTGAGCTACGGATATATCCGGCGGGAGTCGAACCCGCGAACTCTGCGTCTTGCTGTAAGAGCCTGTTTAGTATCTCATCGCACGCATCTTGCTTGCTGATTTTCCGTCATACTTAGGCAATTTTTCTTGAAATACATACAGTATTCCGGCGAAAATTTGCCGTCGTCTGACGAAAAATTCGCTGTGCAATCTGCGCACGCCGAGATACTAAACAGGCTCTAAGAGCCGCATAAGGCTTCTCAAGGCTCATATTCCATAAGCGGCGCCCCATACGAGCACTCCGCGTCCCAAGGATGTATGCTGTCAGAGCCTTTCAAGCTTTAAAAGCCGCTTTCGCTCTTTGATTTCCCCACAAGACCTTTCAATTCATTATGCATGATGAATATATAACTTACTGCGGACCGGGTCATAGGGGAACACCCCACAAGGCTTGTGCGCAGATTGCACCGTCAGATCTTCCGTCAGATTGTACAAGCCCGATGCCGGCGGGCTGACACCCGCCAAGGAGAACTTGTGCAAGATGACGAAAAATATGCAAGTAAGATGCGTGCAAAGCACGAAGCAAGGGCTTTTTGCGTTGTTGCCTTAACAAGGCTCGTGGATAATACGGCGCTCTATCGAGCAGCTCCGTCCGGTAGATATCGTTTATGCTGTCAGAGCCTTTGGGGGTAAGAGCTTTTGCGCTTGCTATCCCTTGATGACTCCCACCGTAAACAGCCGCTTTACAGGCTCGGTGAGGTCGGACTGGTTTTTCATGACCTGATCTATATCCTTATAGGCAAAACGGGATTCCTCGGCAACATCGGACTTTTTATTTTTCGCGAGCACGACCTGCTGTTCCTTCAAATCCCTTATGACGCTTTCCACGGAGAATTGCTCCACCGCCTTGCTGCGCGAATACTGCCGCCCCGCCCCGTGCGAGGAGGACATAAAGCTCTCCGGGTTTCCTTTTCCGCGAACTATGTAGCTGTAAGACCCCATTGCCCCCGGAATTATTGCCAGCTCTCCCTCGCGGGCTCTTATCGCGCCCTTGCGGTGAACATAGAGATTTTTCCCGAAATGATTTTCAAGCGCCGCATAATTGTGATGGCAATTTATCTCACATGAGTATTCGGGTTCTATACCGCAATATTTCAACAGATATTTTGTGAACGTGTCCTTTACTTTTTGCAGCATTATCGCACGGTTTTCGTAGGCAAAATCCATCGCGAGAGCCATCCACTCCAGATAGCGTTTACCCTCGCTTGTGTCCGCGGGGAGAAACGGAAGATTCCATTCTTCCTCCACCTTTGAGTACCACCGCTCGTTAAGCTCACGGGCAAGCCGGTTAAAGTACTGTCCCACTATGTTCCCGAAATGACGGCTGCCCGAGTGGAGCATTATGCAGCACATTCCCTCCTCGTCCTGCTGAAGCTCGATAAAATGGTTTCCGCCGCCCAGCGTTCCCACCTGAAAATATCCCTCGTCTATCTGCGGAAGCAGCTCCTTGTCAAGCTCATATTTTTCACCCTGCTGCTTTGCGCAATCAAGCACCTCGGACTTCTGCGGCTGCTTATAGTGGGCAAAACCCGTCGGTATGTTCCGAAGAATATCCCCGCATATCGCCTGAACCAGTGTTCCGCTTCCCGTTGCCGTTTCCCTTAATAATGTCACAGGGACATTGGTCTGTGCAAATGCCATTCCACAGCCGATATCTACTCCAACCGCGTTGGGTATCACTACCCCCTCGCAGGCTATCACTCCGCCTATCGGCATACCCTTACCCGCGTGAGTGTCGGGCATAAGCGCTACCCACTTTTTCGCAAAGGGCAGCCGCGAGAGATTTTCCGCCTGCTTAAGGCAATTTTCGTCAATATTCTCTATACCATCCTGCCATATCTTTATGGGCAGAGCGCCTTTGATATTATTCAGTACAAACATTTTTTCACCCCTCTTGCTTTTGATAGTTTGATTTTACCATAAAAACCGCCTAAAATCATTTAAAAAAATCTGCGAATACAAAATAGAGGGGGAAAACAATTATGAGTTAAATAATAATTTATACTATTAAACTGTGCTGCTCTGAGCGGTCTGATTCTTGATTTAAAGGTGGCTCTGGGCTTAGATGCTGTTAAGATATGCTGACCAAAAGCTTAATTATAAAAAGAATTTCCCGCACCGCTGCAAACAACGCAAAGCGTTGTTTGCGCTATCTCGCCGTAAAAGCTCCGCCCGCTTCGCGGGCTGCGCGGAGTTTTGCGCAAATTACGACATAACATTTTAAGCATTTCCTTAACTTTTGCGCAAAACCCTCACGGCGGATTGCGGGAAATTCATGCATGGGCGCACAGTGGATTTTGGCTTTCAGCGCCTTTGACTGCATAATTTTGAGTGGCATTGGACTTATTGTTCATGATTTATGTGTCGCTCTAATTGATAACCTTTGTCAGCCCAAAT
>CAJULF010000026.1 GCA_910587135.1 uncultured Oscillospiraceae bacterium | reverse complement strand
ATTTAATTTTCTTTGCCCTTTAGCTTCTTTAGGGATGTTTTGCTCTTCTCTTAAATCTGTCTTTATGTAAATTTGAATTTTCCGCGCCGCCTTCAAACCGGCTTGCGGAAAATTTGTCCGTGGGCAGTTACTCTACGGCGTCTCGCAGTGCTTTTGACACGCGACCGCTCATCGGTTCACGGATTTCAGCGCCCCTGAACCGTCTGTTCCTTTTCAGCTTCGTCGAGATTAGCCTGTATCCTGTCAAAAAAACCGTACAGAACCTCCAGCTCCTGCTGCGTAAATCCCTTTGTCAAGCGGGCTTCCATGCGCTCCCTGTCCTCCTGCATGATCTTTATGACATCCATGGATTTCTCCGTCAGCGTGATCTTCTTTAACCTTGCATCGTGAGAAACGCTTTCCCGTTTCAGCATACCTTTCTTTTCAAGCAATATTATTACCTTTGAGCAGGTGGAGCGTGTTATCCCGAACTCGCTTTCCAGATCTTTCTGGAACACGCTGCCGCCGTTTTCGGCAATATGCCCGATTATCCAGCCGTTGCTGCAGGTCAGATGATCCAGCTCGTTCTTTCGCGAAAATCTGTCCATATAGCGCCTGATGGCGTTGTTAAGCATACGCAGCCTTATTCCCATTCCCTGTCCATCCATGACTGTTCCTCCTTGGCACAATAAACTTGTCAGCCGTGCGACTGTTGAATGGCGGATTGTCTTACATTCAACATTATAGTATATTTTTGCTAATTTGTCAACACGCATTTTGTACAAAATCCTATTATACGCATAAGCTGATTTTTGATATTTTGCATAACGCGGCAATTGCCAAAAAAGCCGGTAGAAAAGGCTTATAAGCCACGCAACATCGGCGCATGAAATTTCAAAAAGTCGCGCATTTGCCGAATGGCAAATGCAGCGAGGTTTCCGCAGGGCATGAGTAGCGGAACGAAGTACAGTGGAGTATGTCCTGCGGAAATTTTAAAATTTTTTTAAATAATCCGCTTTAGGTCAGCCTATATACAGACTGACTCGGCAATTGCAGGGCGTTGTTCTGCGAGAGATATCAAGCTATAATAAAGTTTTTTATGATGATTGGATAAAAAGCCTATTGACAACGCAATGTCGGTGCATTAAATTTCAAAAAGTCACGCATTTGCCGAATGGCAAATGCAGTGCGTGTTCCGCAGGACATGCGGAGCGGAACGAAGTACAGCGTAGTATGTCCTGCGGAAATTTTGAATTTTATTTAAAAATCCGCTCTTGGTCAACCCTTATATACAGTCTGTGGATATATGGAGATGACCCCATATATCCTTAAGGGAATATATTCACCAGTAATTTGCATGGCAATGCGGGTGAAAAAGCCTTGAATTTTTACGGGCAATATGATATAATTGTAATAAAAGGCAAGTGACGGCTTTTTCTGCCGCTCGCCAAACAAGAGTAAGGAGTAATTTTTTTATGTACAAAATTGTTGCCAAAAAAGTGCTCAATCCTACCGTAACGCTGATGGAGGTGGACGCTCCCATGATCGCCGCGAAAGCGGAGCCGGGGCAGTTCATTATACTGCGCGTTGACGCGGACGGCGAGAGAATACCGCTCACCGTTGCGGATTTTGACCGCGAAAAAGGCACTATAACCATTATCTTTCAGATAGTCGGCGCGACTACCGAAAAGCTGAATCACCTCAACGAGGGCGATTACATTCAGGATTTTGTAGGACCTCTCGGAGTTCCCAGCCACACCGAGGGATTGAAAAAGGTTGCTGTGGTGGGCGGCGGTGTTGGCTGCGCGATAGCCTATCCCATTGCAAAGAAGCTTTACGGGCTTGGCTGCGAGGTTCACAGCATAGTGGGCTTCCGCAATAAAGATTTGGTTATACTTGAGGACGAGTTCAAAGCCGCAAGCAGCGTTATGAAACTGATGACGGACGACGGAAGCTGCGGCGAAAAGGGTCTTGTTACCGACGCTCTCAAGGGACTTATCGACGCGGGCAATCAATATGACGAGGTTATAGCTATCGGTCCGCTGATCATGATGAAGTTTGTATGCAAGCTCACTAAGGAATACAACATCAAGACCGTTGTTTCCATGAATCCCATTATGATAGATGGCACGGGAATGTGCGGCGGCTGCCGTCTGACCGTAGGCGGCGAAACCAAATTTGCCTGTGTGGACGGTCCCGACTTTGACGGACATCTTGTCGACTTTGACGAGGCAATGGAGCGCGGCAGTATGTATAAGGAATTTGAAGCAAGAAAGCGCGAGGAGACCTGCGCGCTGTTCGCAAAGGAGGTGCGCTGATATGCCCAACATGAGCCTTAAAAAGAACGAAATGCCCGTTCAGGACGCTAATGTGCGCAATAAGAATTTCAGCGAGGTAGCCCTGGGGTACACCGAGGAGCAAGCGGTAGACGAAGCGGAGCGTTGCCTTAACTGCAAAAACAAGCCCTGCGTAGGCGGCTGCCCTGTTGCTATCGATATTCCCGCGTTTATCGCAAAGGTCAAGGAAAGAGATTTCGAGGGCGCTTACGAGATAATCGCCATGAGCAGTTCGCTGCCCGCGGTTTGTGGAAGAGTTTGTCCTCAGGAAACACAGTGTGAGAGCAAATGCGTTCGCGGAATTAAGGGCGAACCCGTGGCGATAGGCAGACTGGAGCGCTTTGTAGCCGATTGGCACAACGCTAATTCCACCGCCGCCCCCGCCGTACCCGCGAAAAACGGGCATAAGTGCGCCGTTATCGGCGCGGGACCCTCGGGACTTACCTGCGCGGGCGATCTTGCAAAAATGGGATACGAGGTCACCGTTTTTGAGGCACTCCACTTGGCGGGCGGCGTGCTCGTATACGGTATCCCCGAGTTCAGGCTTCCCAAGAGCATAGTTCAGCATGAGGTGGACAATCTCAAGGCGCTGGGCGTTACGATAGATACCAATGTGGTTGTTGGACGCACCATAGAGGTAGACGAGCTTTTTGAGCAGGGCTACGAGGCAATTTTCATAGGTTCGGGCGCGGGGCTTCCCAGATTTATGAACATACCGGGCGAAAATCTTAAGGGAGTATATTCCGCCAACGAGTTCCTTACTCGTGTAAATCTCATGAAAGCTTACAAGGAGGGCAGCGATACTCCTATTAAAAATAACAGCTCCGTTGCAGTCGTGGGCGGAGGAAACGTTGCTATGGACGCGGCGCGCTGCGCAAAGCGTCTTGGCGCGGAGAACGTCTACATAGTATACCGCCGCGGCGAGGAGGAAATGCCTGCCCGCAACGAGGAGATCGAGCATGCCAAGGAAGAGGGGATCATATTCCGCACCCTTACCAATCCTACCGAAATTCTTGGGGACGAGCATAAGTTTGTCAAGGGCATGAAGTGCGTCGAAATGGAGCTTGGTGAGCCTGACGACAGCGGACGCCGCCGTCCTGTAGTAAAAGCGGGCAGCGACTTTTTGCTGGACGTTGACTGTGTTGTAATGTCCATCGGCACAAGTCCCAATCCCCTTATACGCAACACCACAAAGGGACTTGACACCAACAAGCACGGCTGCTTCATCGCCGACGAGGCGGGACAGACTTCGCGCGAGGGCGTTTTCGCGGGCGGTGACGCGGTAACGGGCGCGGCAACCGTAATCTTAGCTATGGGCGCAGGCAAGACCGCCGCCAAGGCTATGGACGAATACATCAAGAGCAAATAATTGTTAATATACTATGGTTAGGGCAGCGCTTTTTAGCGCTGCTCAGCCTGTATATAAGGTTGACCTAAAGCTGATTATTAAAAAAATTCAAAATTTCCGCAGTCACGCTCCGCTTCACTGCGTTTCGCTCTGCGCGACTGCGGAAACCGTACACATTTGCCATTCGGCAAATGTGCGCTCAGCCTATAATAAAGGTTGACCAAGAGCGGATTATTTAAAAAAATTTCAAAATTTCCGCACTCACGCTCCGCTTCACTGCGTTTCGCTCTGCGCGACTGCGAAAACCGTCCACATTTGCCATTCGGCAAATGTGGATTTTTTGAAATTTCATGCGCCAACATTGCGTTGTCAATAGGCTTTTTCTACAAGATGCTGTCAGACTGTTAAAGTTTTATTTGGATTATCTGCAAAATTTCATGCATTGACATATCAGCGCAAATAGGCTTTTTAATATGTGAATTTATCGGGATATCCTCCTGTAAAAAGTTTTTTTAAAAAAGTGCTTGACAAAATAGTACAAGTGTGATATAATATTAAAGTAATCGCGTTGATGCTGTTATAGCTCAGTTGGTAGAGCACATCCTTGGTAAGGATGAGGTCATCAGTTCGACTCTGATTAACAGCTCCATCACAAATGGGATAACAAAGCCGCCTGTGAAGTTTTCATAGGCGGTCTTGTCTTATGTGTAAGATTTGATTTAGTGCATCAAGAGCATTTCACACATTTAATGAAATAAAAATCGACATTTTGTCTGTGTGCCATAAACTGCAAAAGCAGCCGTGAATGTTTCCCTATTCTATGCCCTGCTGAGGTGGATCGATGTCAAATCATTATTTCTTATTCAATTTCTCAAGACATTTTATAATTCCCTCTCGGTTTTTTGCCGTCTTAAAAAAGGCGGGAAGCATATCCGCCTGCGTTCTCATGGTAGTATTTTCACCAGAAGGCTTTTCGCGCAGATCGGCACTCAGATAATCAATCAGATAAGTCAGATGCTCACGGTTCAGCGCCCAGATGAGTTTTCCTCTGTATTCGGTCAGAAACCATAGCTCAAATCCAAAAAACGGCTCACGACCGCTCTTGATTCCTTCAATTATGATACACGGCGAAGTTTTTTGTACCTTTCCGGGTATAATAGATCCGCAATAAGGACAAGAAACGTTCAGCGTTGAAAATTGCTGCTTGCTGTCGTCATAAATATGAACCCTATAATATCGTCCGCACTTATCGCACAGATTTTCAACATTACAACAATAAACTATCCGTTCTTTTGTCTTTGATTTTCCGCAGTTTGTACATCTGAAACAAGCGGTGGATTTATCGGCGGTTACGATAGCCGCTCCGCCGCATTCGGGGCACTTTACATAAATTCCCGACATGGCGGCTTTATCAACGGAATATGTATAATATGGCTTGTCTGTGATTCGTTTCATATCATTTTCCTTATTGTCATAGTAAAACCCGCCCTCATAACCGGGGGCGGTCAGCTTGTAGAAAAAGCCCATATGCCACGCAATGTCGGCGCATGAATTTTTTTTAAATAATCAGCCTTAGGTCAACCTTTATATACAAGCTACCCGCCCCCGTAACCGAGGGCGGTAATCTTTATACTATGTCATTGGAATCGAACGGGTCACCGCATTCGGGGCAGAATTTAGGCGGCTTGGTGGGATCGTCAGGCTCCCAGCCGCACTTATCGCATTTGTATTGCGGAACTCCCGCGGGCTTGGGCTTTCCGCAGTTCTCGCAGAATTTGCCTTTGTTGCTCGCTCCGCAAGAGCAGCTCCAGAAATTTGCAGCGGGCTTTGCCTTGCCGCAGTTCTTACAGAAATTTCCGCCGTTCTCCGTTCCGCAGGTGCATCTCCATGAGCCCGATGCTCCCGACTGAGCAGTCACGGGCGCTGCCTGAGCCGCCTGAGTGTTCTGTGCGCTCATATTATACAGAGCCTGCGCGTTCAGTCCGCCCTGCTGCTGAGCCATATTCATACCCATAAAGCCCATCATCGCGCCGCCCGAATTTCTTGCAGCCGCCCTCATGGCGCTGCCCTGAGCCTCCACAAGGGAAGCCGCCGCCATGCCCGGGTCGCGCATTACCGCGCTGCGCTGAAGATTGGTTATCATATCCTGATCCTCTTTGGGCAGACTGGGAGGATTCATATTAAAGGAAGCTACCTGTATACCGCGCAACTCTCCCCATTTCTTTGAGAGTATCTCATTGAGCGAATCGCATATCTCCGACGTATGGGAGGGTATGGAGCTTGGTCTTACGCCTACCTCAGACATTTTGCCCAACGCGGGCTGAAGCGCGGATATTATCTCGGTTTTAAGCATGCTGTCGATTGCGCTTCGTCTGTATGTATCCGCAATGTTGGCGCAAACGTTGGTGTAGAACAGAACAGGATTGATTATTCGGTAGGAATATTCTCCGTTGCAGCGCAGCGAAACATCAACGTCAAGACCTATGTTGCGGTCTACCACCCGAAACGGTATCGGCGTGACTGTTCCGTATTTGTTGCTCATTATCTCCGCGGTGTTGATATAGTACACCCGCTGATCGACGGGAGCGTCGCCCCCGAAGCTGAAGCGTCTGCCGATGGATTTCAGCGTTTCCGTGAGCGAGCTTGCGAGGTCTCCGTAAAAAACGCTCGGTTCAGCGGAGCTGTCGTAAACAAACTCCCCCGCCTCGGCACAGACCTCAGCGACTCTGCCGTTGTCCACTATCAGGGCACACTGACCCTCATTTACCGCGAGAATGGAACCGTTTGAAATAACATTGTCTGCCCCCTTTGTGTTGGAGCTTTTGCCCGAAGCACGCTTCTCTCCCTTTTTCGCGAGAATCTCCGAACCCATTGCTTCACAGTAAAAATAATCCCGCCAGCTGTCTGCAAGCGCGCCCGAAAGCGCTCCTATTCCTGCCTTCAATAAACCCATAACGGTAACTCCTTTCAATATGCCTTTCATAACCTGTTACCATATATTTTACCCCATTTTATTTAAAATGTCAAGCGGAATGAGCTTTTTTAGAAAATAAAAGGCAAAACTGCAAACACGAAAACGCAAGTTTAATGAAATTGGCATAATTTTCTTTATTGTGTACGGTTTGCCCTGAAGCGTTTACAAAATATACACAAAGAAAAGTTTTTATTGACCGTTTAGAGCCTGTTTAGTATCTCGGTGTGCACTGATCGCGCGTCGGATTTGTCGGCAGATGAGGGCATTATTTTCGCCGAAATACTGTATGTATTTCAAGAAAAATTGGCTAAGTATGCCGTAAAATCAGCAAGCGAGATGCGTGCGGCGAGATACTAAACAGGCTCTTGGTGGTTTGGTTACTGAAAACGGGAGCATAGAAGCTGCATAAATACAGTGCAGTAATTTTTTCCGCGTAACAGAAATCAAATAAAAAAGGGTATACTAAAGACGCATTTAGAAAGAAAGGATGTAATTATTATGTCTGTTTTAAGCGTAAACAAAGGCAATTTTGACTCGGTAAAAACAAGCGACAAAACGGTTCTACTTGATTTCTACGCCGATTGGTGCGGACCGTGCCGCATGGTATCTCCTTTGGTGGATGAGATCGCGGAAGAAAACCCGCAGTATCTTGTTGGAAAAATCAATGTGGACAGTGAGCCGGAGCTGGCACAGACATTTGGCGTGGCAAGCATACCAACTCTGGTAGTTATGAAGAAGGGAAAGATAATTGATCAGGTATCGGGAGCAAGACCTAAACCGCAGATTCTCGCTATGCTGGAGAGCTGACTTTTGCGGCAATTTTTTGTTCGGGATTTTCAATATCCTGCGTTAAATTTAGAACTTGTTGCAATAGAAGCGGTGTGCGGATTTAAGAGTGAAATTTTTCGCAATCAAGGAAGAAAAGGGGAGGAATACTTGATGTATTTCAAGCCTTTCTGACGGAGAGTGCGGAAAATTTTGCCGAAAAGACGTGCGCCAATCCTATTGGAACATATTCTTAGAATATGTCCTTACTGCCAAAATCAAGCAGCCTGACTATGCTGCGTTTAAGAACACATATAACGGGTGCTCTGCTCGGTAATAAGTGAAATTATAGCAGAAGAATGATATGAAAATGCAGTACCGCATATATGGTATTACGGACCTCGCAGCTGCGGCTGCAAAATGCGACAGACAAATCCGTCCGAAATAATAATTTCGGAGAGTCGGAGATTATGCTTTTTGCCGACCGCAGTCTGCTTTTGCATAATTTCGGCAAGTGAAATCTAACGCAAAAAGGAGGTATATAATGCGGCATATTTATGATATGATTATAATCGGCGGTGGACCTGCCGGATACACAGCGGCTTTATATGCTTCCCGCGCGAAGCTTGACGTCGTTGTAATCGAGCGAATGTCGGCAGGCGGTCAGATGTCACTGACAGGAAATATTGACAACTATCCGGGATTTGATGCGGGTATCGAGGGGTTTACACTTGGAATGAGAATGCAGCAGGGCGCAGAACGATTTGGCGCAAAAACCGAATATGCGGAGGTCACTGCCGTTGACTTCTCTGAGAAAGTGAAAAAGGCAGAAACGGCAAGCGGCACGTTTTACTCAAGAACTGTTGTAATTGCTTCCGGCGCAAACCCGCGCCGCCTTGGCTTGCCAATGGAACAGGAGCTGACCGGAAAAGGCGTTCATTATTGCGCGCATTGTGACGGCAGATTTTATAAAGATAAAACCGTTATAGTAGTAGGCGGCGGAAACTCCGCTGCGGCAGATGCTCTGTATCTTTCACGACTTGCAGCAAAAGTATATATCGTTCACCGACGAAACAGCTTAAAAGCTGAAAGGCTTTATCATGAGCCTTTAACACAGTCGCCGAATGTTGAGTTCATTTGGAACAGCACCGTATCAAAGCTGATTGCTGACGGTCGGGTTACCGGAGCTGAAATCAAAAATGTGCATACACAAAACGTCAAAAAAATCGATTGTGACGGGATTTTTGTCAGCATAGGCAGAAAACCGGCGTCAGAATTTTTAAACAACGCCGTTGCGGTTGATTCTGCCGGCTATGTTATTGCCGATGAAAGCACGAAAACAAATGTAAAGGGAGTTTTTGCCGCGGGAGATATACGCACGAAATATCTTCGTCAGATCGTTACCGCTGTTGCGGACGGCGCTGTGGCAATTCATTTCGCGGAAGAATATCTTGCGGAGAATGAATCCATTTAAAATTTCTGCCTTGAGTGCCCGTTCCGAAATATTTTCAAAAAACGATTGCTTTAAACAGTAATATAATCCCTTATCCTTTCAAGCTTGACTTCACCGATACCCTTAACATTGATAAGCTCGTCAATTGATGTAAAATCTCCGTTTTCGGTACGGTAGTCTATTATTGCCTGTGCGGTTGCACGACCTATACCGCTCAGCTTTTGAAGTTCCCGTATATTTGCGGTGTTTATATTTACAATGATATCATCGTCGGTGTGTTCCGAGAAGTAAACCGTTTCGCTTTTAACGCATATTCTTGTGTCATGCAGAAGATTGTAAAGCGCCATTGCGGTAAGTGCCGCCACAAGCAGGGCTTTTACGGCAAGCTTCAAAATAATTTTCGTATCATTTTTCATTGCTATACGCGGAACAGCAGAAAATTATCCTTCCGTTTTCCGACTATGTCACACCTCCGAGTGCCGCCCCTATGAAAAAATTTTTTGTTGTGTTAATTATATCATACGGCATGAAAAAAGTCAAGTTAAAACCAATTCCACAGATAGTATTTCACGGCTTTCGGCGGCAATTTTTTGGAAATATATGTCAGAATTTTTTCATGGAATAACGTGATTCTGGGTAAATATGTTGGAATAAATCCGAATTGCATATAGCTTGCTGAATATGTATTCCCCAAAAAACCTCCGCACTCAAAGAAATGCGTTAAGCGGATTTTTGACATGCGGGAATTTTTGCGAGAAAATACGGTTCTCGTTTTAAATGTATTCTGTGAGCTTTCGCAGAGGATTTCACACCGCCGCGGTTGACAATTTTCGCCAAACATGTTATAATATTTAAAAATTTTATTTTCGATAAAGGAGTGCTGTATGAAAAAGCTATTCGGAACCTGCCTACATAGCCAAAAATATATGGATCACAAAGCGAATTTTTCCCGTTTCACAGCGATTTTCCGCAAGCGTACTGTGTGTGCTTCAAGTCAAATCAACGATAAAAGGCAGAAAATTTGCCGTAGCATAAACGCGAAACGGATATATGGACGGGTTCTTGGAACCGTGGCGGGCGTACTGGCGGCTGCGCTGATATGCACGGGCGGCGCTGGCTGCGTCGGCAGGGTAGAGTCATACGGAGATGCTTCGGATATCTATTCTGAGGTAAGCAAGCCGATTTCAGATAATTCTGCACAGGGGTACTCGGAGGAAGCATATCATTCATATGACAATTCAAATCCTGAGGCCGACAGCGCCGATTCGTTTCAAACCATTACGGATTCCCCTGCCGATACAAACACTCCGTCCTATAATTCGGACGGCGTTGTGTCAGAAGTTTCGGATATATCGGGAACAACGGATAAAGCTTCGGAGAGTCTGCTGACCGAAAACCCCTCTGAAAGTGAGGTCATTTCTCCGACAAGCAGTGGAAAGTCTGTTTCGTCCAGCTCGTCTGTTCGTCCCGCGGATGAATCTCGTCCTGTCGCCGATACCCGTCCCGCCGACAGTGCGCGTCCCGTAAGCAGCTCCGAGCCGCAAGGCACAGACAATACGGCGCAGCCGGTTGATAAGAGCGGGGTTTTCTTTTCATGGAGCGCGGGCAGCACGTGGAAAGAGGGCGGAAACATATGCGGAACCTGCGAGCTGACAATAAAGAACGATTCAGACTTGGAAGTCGGGGAATGGAGGGTGACCTTTGACGTACCCGAGGGATTTAAAATTTCAAATTCATGGAACGGAAATTTCAGCGTGAAAGGAACAACGGTTTCTGTGACCAATGTTGAGTATAACGGAAATATTCCCGTTGGCGGAAGCGTGAGTTTCGGATTTAATTACGGTTCTCCCGCAAAATTTACGCCCCCCGATACAGTGGGATTCAACGGCACACGGGCAAGCTCACCGGGCGGCGCAAATCAGGGCGGCAGCCCAAACGATAACGGAAACAATACTCAAAATAACGATAGGAACAATAACACACCCGCGCCCACGGGCGACATACAAACGCTGCTAAAGCGCTCTCCGGAGGCAAAGCAGGGCGACGACTGGCTGTATACCGACGGCAACAGGATACTGGACAAAAACGGCAAACAGGTATGGTTGACGGGTGTGAACTGGTTCGGCTATAATACGGGCACCAACACGTTTGACGGATTATGGAACAGCAATCTGCGCAGTTCGGTAAAGGGGATAGCGGATCACGGCTTCAATCTTATCCGCGTGCCGATATCCGCGGAGCTGCTTAATCAGTGGTCAAGCGGTGAATACCCGCGCGCTAACTACAACAACGCGATGAATCCCGAGCTGAATGATATGAACAGCCTTCAGATATTCGATTATTTCCTTAAGCTGGCTGAGGAAAACGGAGTCAAGGTAATGCCTGATATACATTGCGCTGAAACCGACGCTATGGGACATAACGTAAATCTCTGGTACACCGACAAAGTGACCGTCGAGGATTACTATCATGCTCTGGAATGGCTGGCGGAGCGCTATAAGGACAATGACACCATTATTGCGATAGATATCAAAAACGAGCCGCACGGCAAGCCGAACGAGAGCAATAAAGCTATCTGGAACAACTCCAAGGATAAAAACAACTGGAAATATACCGCCGAAACCGCCGCAAAGAAAATACTCGCCAAAAATCCAAATCTTCTTATTATGGTAGAGGGTACGGAGATATACTCAAAAAATAAAGGGGATTACTCCTCATCAAATTCCGCGGATTACTATTTCAACTGGTGGGGCGGCAATCTGCGCGGCGTCAAGGATTATCCGATTGATTTGGGGAAATATCAGAACAAGCTTGTGTATTCTCCTCATGATTACGGTCCGACGGTTTACGAGCAGCCTTGGTTCAAGGGCGGATACGATTATGACAGCCTTATCAGAGATTGCTGGCAGGATAACTGGCTATACATACACAAGGACAATACCGCGCCTCTGCTGATAGGCGAGTGGGGCGGCTTTATGAGAGAGCCTAATCTTACATGGATGACCTGTATGCGAAGGCTTATCAAGGAATATCATCTCAACCACACTTTCTGGTGCTACAACGCCAATTCCGGCGATACGGGAGGGCTTGTTCTGGACGATTTTTCCACATGGGACACTGAGAAATATAATTTTGTCAAGGAAGTTCTGTGGCGGGAAAACGGCAAGTTTGTCGGGCTTGACCATGAAATACCTCTCGGCGAGAACGGGATAACGCTTACCGATGCGAAAGGGTTATAAAAATCTGCTTGCGGCGCAATGTTAACGCGGGAGATTATCACGAGAGCCTGGCGCGGTTAGCTTTGTGCGGTGTTGCCGAAAATCAATACTTTATAAAAAACTTATTGACAACGCTATGTCGGCGCATTAAATTTCAAAAAGTCGCGCGTTTGCATTTGCAAACGCGCGCGGTTTCCGCTAAACATGCGGAGCGGAACGAAGTGAAGCGTAGTATGCTTAGCGGAAATTTTGAAATTTTTTTAAATAATCCAATTTAGGTCAACCTTTATATACAGTCTGAGTTCTCGTTGTTTACATCGGAAAGCTCTCAGCCTGTAGAAAAAGCCTATTGACAACACAATGTCGGCGCATTAAATTTCAAAAAGCGCACATTTGCCAAATGGCAAATGTGCGCGGTTTCCGTTAGGCATGCGGAGTGAAGCGCAGCGTAACGGAGTATGACTAACGGAAATTTTGAAATTTTTTTAATAATCCGCTCTAAGTCAACCTTTATATACAGTCTGTGGGCTTCCCGTTGTTTACATCGGAAAGCTCTTTTTGTTTGAATTTTGCATAAAGCTATTGACAAAATCATATAATCGTGTTATAATATTGAATGCAAATTCAATGAATTTTGGTTCAATGAGGTGAAAATATGTCAACGCGTGACGAACAAAAGGAGCAGCGCCGACAGCTTATAATGGACAAGGCAATAGAGCTTTTTGCGAAAAAGGGGTATGCCGAAACTAAAATCGGAGATATCGCCAAGGCTGCGGATATGAGCGTGGGACTGATGTTCCACTATTTTGAATCCAAGGAAAAGCTGTATGAAGAGATAATCCGATATGGAGCGGCGGCAACTGATACTCCGTGCGAAATGAATTTTGAAAATCCGCTGGATTATTTTGAGGGATTTCTGAAAACGCTGTTCCGATATGCGGGGGAGCACCCGAACGTGCTGTACCTTTTTGTTATAATGTCGCGGCTGAGGTGCGGCGAGGAGATACCCGCGCATATAAGAGAGATCGCCATGAACGTTGACCAGATCGGGCAGTCCGCGGAAATAATCGCGGCGGGGCAGCAGTACGGATATTTCCGCGAGGGAGATCCTTACCTGCTTTCATTTGCTTTCTGGAGCAGCGTTCAGGGTATAATGGAGCAGCTTGCAGTCTCGTCCGAAATGCTTGAAAGCGGCAAAATGCCCGAAACCGAATGGATAATCGACATAATAAGGGGGAGAAAAAATGATCAAAGCTGAAAATATCCGCAAGTATTACGGGTCAAAGGAAAACAGGTTTGAAATACTTAAGGGGATTTCCCTTGATATTGAGGACGAAGGCTTTACGGTGATACTGGGCGCGTCCGGCTCGGGAAAATCCACGCTTCTGAATGTGCTTTCGGGGCTGGAGCGTCCCGAAAGCGGAAGCGTATCGTATAACGGAGAGGATATAGCGCGGTATTCCGACGATAAACTGACCGCGTTCCGAAAGGAAAAGATCGGATTTATTTTTCAGCAGTATTATCTTCTGCCTAATCTCAATGTAGACAAAAACGTGAAAATGGGAGCGGAGCTGACGGGAAACCGCGAATATGCCGAGGTGATAGACGCTCTCGGTTTGTCGGAAAAGCGATTCAAGCTCCCGCATGAATTAAGCGGGGGAGAGCAGCAGAGGGTATCCGTCGCGAGAGCGCTGGCGAAGAAGCCGGCGGTACTTTTCTTAGATGAGCCCACAGGCGCACTGGACGAGGAAACGGGTCGCTCGGTTCTCAATTATATTCTTAAGCTGCAAGGTGAATTGAAATTTACAATAGTTATGGTAACGCACAACGCGAATATCTCGGACATGGCGAAAAACGTTATAAGAATGAACAGCGGCAAAATTGTCGGGCAATATCGTAATCAGACGAGGAAAACCGCATATGAGATAGGGTGGTAATTATGATAGTAGGTATAAGGGATATTTGCAGACTGCTCGGAATATTTATAATATCCGCGTGCGCGGTGTTTGTGAGCGCGCTGTTTCTCAATTACAATACAGACCTGCAAAGCATTGAGCCGTTGGTTGACGGAGAAACGGCAGCTTTGTATGACGCTCCTGTTATGACGGGAGAAGCGGTAAGCGCAGTCAGCGGCGGCTGTTTGCTGATAACCTCTGCTGTAATGCTGTGCTTTTATATCAAGCACTATATCGATTCGCACCGGAAAGAGCTTGGGATTTTAAAGGCTCTGGGGTATTCCGATATTCGCATAGCTTCGGGTTTTTGGGCATTCGGAATGAGCGTTTTAGGGGGAACTTTAGCGGGCTTTGCGGGAGCGCACTGCGTTATGCCGCTGTTTTATTCGGTGCAGAATGAATCCGGTTTGCTTCCTGATTTCGGGGTGTGCTTTCACCCGCGGCTTCTGATTTTTCTGGTAATTCTGCCGACAGCCGCGTTTTCACTGCTGTCGATAGCTTACGGCTGTCTGAAAATGAAAACGCCCGTGCTTGGGCTGTTAAAAGGCAAGTCAGGCAGCAGAGCAAAAAAAATTGAAATCAAAAGCGATATGCCGTTTCTGATGGAACTGAAAAAAACAACGGTGAGAAGCCGCAAGTCGCTTGTGTTCTTTATTGCGTTTGCATCATTCTGCTATTCGGCGATGGTGCAGATGTCATTTGGAATGGGCGATCTTGCAAGCGAAATGATGTCCGTTATAACACTGATGATAGGCGTGATACTTGCGTTTACAACGATGTTTATCGCGGTCGCGTCGGTCATAAACTCAAATGCCGACGGAATTTCGATAATGAGGGTGTTCGGCTATTCGAAAAGAGAGTGCTCTTCGTCTGTTCTGGGCGGATACCGCCCCGCGGCTCTTGCGGGGTTTGCGGTTGGAACTTTCTATCAGTATTTTCTGCTGAAAATCGCAGTGGAGATGATTTTCAGGGATATTGAAAACGTTCCCGATTTTGATTTCAATTTCCGCGCTCTGATCATAGCGGCGGTATCGTTCGCGGTGATATATGAAACCATAATGTTTTGTTATTCGCGAAAAATCGGTAAGTTATCCGTTAAAAAAATCATGCTCGAATCGGAGTAAAGTAAAAAGCCTATATGCCACGCAATGTCGGCGCATGAAATTTCAAAAAGTACGCATTTGCCGAATGGCAAATGCGTACGGTTTCCGCAGTCGCGCAGAGCGAAACGAAGTGAAGCGGAGTGTGAGTGCGGAAATTTTGAAATTTTTTTAAATAATACGCTTTAGGTCAACCTTTATACACAGTCCAAGGCAACACCGCACAAGTTTTGTGCGGTGTTGCCAAAAATTGAAACCAATGCTTTTGATTTTGTCATAATACATCCTCCGATGTAAAGCCAAAAGGGCAGCGCATTATTTCCGCGCTGCCCCTATCATATCATATTTTCCGTATAAAGTCATGGTTCGAGATTGGTCATCGGATAGGTATCCATACCCTCATCTGATTTTCGCCGCGGTTGCCCCATGTGTAGTAGGGTATGGCGGTAAGCGTTTCGGGAACGGCTTCGGGCTTTTTTGAGGTATAAAGCGACTCTGTGGGGAGCGTTCGGAAACCGTTTATTTTTAGGGATCTCACTCCAAGCTCATCAATGTGCTCTCCAATTTTTATTTTGCTGTTTTCGCTGAGCGACAGCGACAGAACATCGCCTTGATTGTCTGCCCCCTCAAAGCAGTAAATCAGCGCTCCGCGCGTCACCGCGGCGCAGCCCGTATTCTCCGATACCTTGGAGGAGCAGTAGACAAACCGCGGAGTGTCGTCCAGAGTTATTTCCAGAATGCTGCCGCTTTTCATGTCAAAGAATGCGTATCCGTTTTCGATCCTGTATTGTGCTGCCGCTCCGTCCATACTCGCCGAGAATCTTTCGCACCACGAGGGAACGCGAACCGCCAGTTTTCCGCTCCCCGAAAGTATTTCGTACTTTACCGTGAATCCGTAGGGGAATTCCGTGGAGCAGCGCAGCTTCAGCCCGTTTCCGAAATCCACTTCGCCCGCCGCGAAAAGATGACAGCAGCATATTTCTCCCGCTGTTCCGTATGCGTATGTTCCAAGAGAGGAGACCGTTCTCGCGACATTCGGCGGGCAGCAGGCGCAGGCGAACCACTCGGGGCGCTGCGGTCTGGCGTGCCAGTGTGTCGCCGTTGCGCCGGATATACCTGGTATAACCTCAAGAGGATTTACATAGAAAAAGCGTTTTCCGTCAAGCGACATTCCCGCCAGCACTGTGTTGTAGAACGCGCGTTCCATAACGTCCGCGTATTCTCCGTTAAGCTCGTTTTCCAGCATTGCACGCGCAAAAAACATAAGCCCGCAGCTTGCGCAGGTCTCCGCGTAGGCGGTGTCGTTGGGCAGGTCGAAATCCGCTGTGAAAGCTTCTCCGATATAGGTTGAGCCTATTCCGCCCGTGACATACATTCTCCGCTCCGTTATACTTTCCCAAAGCCCGCGGCAAGCCTTAAAAAGCTTCTTATCCCCTGTCAGGGCGGCAACTCCCGCCATACCCGTATAGAGATACACCGCGCGTACCGAGTGCCCTACCGCGTCGCGCTGCTCCCTCACGGGAGCGTGGCTCTGCTGATAATATCCGTCTTCAGCGTTGTTTCCCCATACCGTCCAGTCGCGGCGCTCCGCCTCGCGCTTAAAAAAGTTTCCGTCCGCGCCGCGCGAATTGATAAAATGCTCCGCAAGCTCCATATACTTCTTTTCGCCCGTAGATCCATACATTTTCAATAAGGCAAGTTCAATTTCGGGGTGTCCGGGATAGCCCTCGTTTTTCTCGGTGATAAATCGACTGCGGATATGCTCCGCGCAGCGTTCCATTACCTTAAGCAGGGTATCTTTACCCGTTGCCTCGAAATAAGCGGCTGCCGCCTCCATAAAATGTCCCGCGCAATAAAGCTCATGACCCTCCAGAAGATTTGTCCATCGCTTGTCCCTGTCCTTTATCGTAAAATATGTGTCAAGATATCCGTCTTTGTCCTGTGCGCTTGCGATAAGCTCTATCAGCTCGTCCGCGCGTTTTTCAAGCTCTTTGTCGGGGAACAGTGCGAGCGAGTATGCGGCTGCCTCCAGCCATTTTGCCGCGTCGCTGTCCTGAAAAACCATTCCGTAGAAGCCGTCGCCCGCGTCCTCGCCGCGAAGAGCTTTTGCGCAGTTTTCAAAATTTTTCACCACATGGCTTTTCTCCGCGCCCTCAGCTTCGTCGCGCAGTACCGCGTACTGATACGGAATGACCTCTTGCTTGATAAGCCGCTGAAGGTTCAGTATAAACCCCTCCGCGGGGGTAAAATCCTTAATGCCTATCGGTTTGCAGTTCATATTAAAATCTCCTTTTATGTATTGACATATTGCTTTATATGTATTATAATCTTATATAATATAAAAATAAAGGGATTATTTCCGCTTTTTTATGGATAATTATCTTGCGCAGGAGAATGTTATGAATGAGGTGTATCTGAGCAGCGCCGTGCTTCCCGTGATATGCGGCTGCGGAGCGCTTACGGCAAACGAACCGTTTTATCATGCGGACAGAACAGTCGGCTTCAACGTGCTTATTTATGTGACAGAGGGCTGCATTTACGTCACGGAGGAGGAAACGGACTACGAGCTGAAGGCAGGCGATATGCTGTTCCTGAAAAGCGGGGTAAGGCATTACGGGAAACACCCCTGCCCGCGCGGCACAAGCTGGTATTACATTCATTTCAAGCTGTCGGGGCAGGAGGGGCTTCCTCGTTTTGAGTTCAAGCGTCCGCCGCAGTATGAGCCGCTGGAATATTCCGCTCCGCTGCCCAAGTTTACCGGAATTTCGGAGTATTCGGACACGGCGCAGGCGATAAGAGCGCTTACAGCTCGTTTCGCCGACGGCGACAAAATGAGCGGCTGGCTGCTTAACTCCGAGCTTTACGCGCTGCTGTCGCCGTTGTGCTTTTCGGGAGCGCTCAGCCGACCGCCTTCAACCGCCGATAAAGCCGAGGAATATCTCCGTGCCCATTGCCGCGAGAGCTTTTCCGCTTCGCTGCTTGAACGGGAGCTTCACTTGAGCTATAAGAGACTCGCCGCTGTTTTCAAGGTGGAAAAGGGGGTCACCATGCAGCGCTATCACAACCGCTGCCGCATGGAGGAAGCGGCGCGGCTTCTACGCAACACGCTTATGAGCGTGGGGGAGATAGCGGGTGAGCTGGGATTTGAGGATATGCTGTATTTCAGCCGCCGATTCAGAGCCTATTATGCCCAAAGCCCCACAGCCTACCGCAAATCAAGCCTTAATCCGCCGATACCCGATGGTATATAATAACGCACAACGGCAAATTATGGTATCCCCGACAGACTTCCCGTCGGGGATACCGCAGTGTTTCCCCTAAAAAATGAGCCGTAACCGCACGTCTCGGAGTGAACCCGCACACAGGAGAAGCGAACAGTTCTGATGCCGTAACGGCGGACAGCGGCATCACTGCATTTTTTTCATAATACTCCTTTCCGTATGTTTAATGAAATGCCGATTATAATACGAGCGCTCCACTAAAACAAGCGAACTCACGGGGCTGATTGTGTTATGCTTCGCTTTAACCGGCGATTCCTTTGCCTCATTGTGGCAGATGTTTTTGATAAAAGCAAGCCTTTTTACATATTAAAGCGGGCTGCGTTAAAAGCGCAGCCCGCCCGGGTATATTCAAACAGCCGCTTTATGCCGTCGGCTGTTCGAGGGTTGCCCTGACGGCTGACCACCTTCGGCGCGGCTGTGGATTTTACCCTGCTGCATTTTATGCCGAAGGCTGAGTTTTGTTGAATATGACGGGCTGTGCCGAAATGCGAAAGAGAGGTTCTCCGGCTCTTACCGACTATATATAAAGGTTGACCAAGAGCGAATTATTTAAAAAAATTTCAAAATTTCCGCCAGTCATACTCCGTGCTGCTGCGCATCACTCCGCATGCCTGCCGGAAACCGTGCGCATTTGCCAAATGGCAAATGCGCACTTTTTGAAATTTCATGCGCCGACATTGCGTAGCAAGTAGGCTTTTTCTACAAGATGAATTAAGAGACGGAAGCCCGCCTCTCAGCCTGTATATAAAGGTTGATCTAAGGCGGATTATTTTAAAAAATTTTCAAAATTCCAGCAAGCACGCGCCGTTCGCTTCGCTCACTCCGCGCTATTGCTGGAACCGGTCGGAATTTGCGAAGCAAATTCCGACGCTTTTTGAAATCTCATGCGCCAACATTGCGCAGCAAGTAGGCTTTTCTATAAGCTGAAAAGAGGCGGAAACCCGCCTCTTATTGGTTATTCATCATATCATTTATCAAAATTGCCGCAAGCAGAACATTAAAGGCGTTCGCTATGCCGATATAGCTTATTTTTGTACCCTTGTGCGCAAAGCTGACCGCCATAAAACCTATCCATGCGCAGGACGCCGCGACTGCGATAACCAGCGCCAGAACGCCCCAGTACAGGCTAAGCTCAAGCCTGAAAACACGCTTGAGCATTATTTCCGCAACAAAGTCCGTTATCGGAACAAGCATTATGGGCAGAGTTGCCCAACCCCATTTCGGGCGCTTTGTCCTGAAAAAAACTATTGCTATTATCAGCAATAATGCCGTTATAACACCGCATTCGATCGCCATCTGCCACCTCTTATCCCTTCAATATATCCGCGGCAAGTGTATTGTCCGCGCATATGGCATAGAAAACACAGTTTCCGTTCTGTTCAACAAAGCAGTCGTCGAACTTGTACATTTCGTCGGGGGTGTAGTCCTTATAAGTATCGCGCTGCTTTTCAATGCGGCTCTCAAGCGTGGACTTTATCTCCGCCGCCGCTTCGCCGTCCACCGCCACGAACACCCCGAATTCGTCGGGCATCGCGCCCGAAGCGCATATCTGAGCCGAAAATTCCGAAATCTTTTCCGAATCAATGCCAAGAAAAGTATGCAGGTTATCCGCGGTGACCTCCGCCATGCTCGGCAGCTCTACCTGACTCGCCAGCTCCGCGACTCTCTCCGGAGCGGATTTTACATCAGCCTCCGAGGTAGCTCCGCTGACCGCGCCGCTTGATACATCCGAGTCGGAATTATTCCCGCAGCCTGTCGTCAGCGCCAAAGCTGCCGTGAATAATATTGCCGTTAATCTTTTGATTGTTTTGCTCATTTTTAATCTCCTTAAATTCATAATTTCCGCCGTACACATTCAGTTATCCCAGAGCGTTTTTCCGGTTATATGCTCCGAATCTCAATTTTCTATCCGCCGATCTCATTCTGAATAAAGCTCAGCATAACGTCATATGTCGTACCGAGGAAGTGAAGCCCGTCCACCTCCGCGTAATCCTCGCTGAAGCAGCCGTTCTCGTCGATAAGCAGACCGTACAGATCCAGATACATCGCTCCCGTATCATTGCATATTTCCTTAACGCTGCCGTTAAAGTTCCTTATCATCTCGTTGGTGATTCCCGCGGAGGCTGCCGAGGAGCTGTCGGCTGTAACGGGAGAAACGGAAATGCAGTAAATATCCGTTTCGGGGCATGAGTCGGCGAGCTTCTCCAGCAGCGTCGCATAACTGCCCTTCATACCCTCTATATCCGTGCTTGAACCCATTCCGTTCGACCCCAGCATGATAAATATCCGATTTGGCTGCATTCTCTGCGCGTATTCCAGCGCCGTGGCGCTTGTGCCGTCATACAGCTCTATTGTCTCGCTGTAAGCTTTATAAGGCGTGTAGCCTATCCCCGCCGCAACGTTCTTCATATCCAGTTTTCCGTACAGATACAACCCCGTGGAAATGCTGTCGCCAATAAACAGGTCATTCGCGAAAAATTCCTTGGAGTAGCTTGTGGAGGGTGAGGTGCTTTCCGTCGGAACGCTCTCCGCGGTAGGCTCGGGAGTGGTTTCGGACGGAGGTGGCGGCTCTGTCGGTTCGGTCGTCCTTTTTGTCATGGGTACGGGCGGCGTGTGGGGAGGCTTGTCTTCGGTCGCTTCTGCGCTTTGGGTTATCCCGTTCATGTTAAGCAGCTCGGAACTCGTGTCCCTTGACGTGGGTGCGCCGGTCGCGGGGACTTCCTCTTTCTTTATCGCCGAGAAAGCCAGGCTGAAGGTCAGCCCGCATACCAGCAGTATCAGCAGTATCATTATTATATTCAATACTATAACGGAGCGCGGGAGCTTTGGTTTAGGTCTTTTTTCCTGCATTTTCCCCGCCCCTTTCCGTATTCTTCATATTGTCGGTTCCTTTCAGTAGGTATAGTTGATTATTCGTTCATTTACACATTATAAACCAATAACCAAAAAATTTCAAGACATTTCCGAAAAAATTCGGTTACGGTTTTGTAATATTTGGCATTTGCCGTTTAACGGAATTCCTCGCCGTCGGCACAATAAATCCGTGTCCGTACTATGCGAGCGGGTAATGGAGATAGCCCGTTATGTTTCCAATAAGCGTCCAGCAGCAGCGCGGGGTTTACGGTAAGCTCGTTTCCCGCAGGCAGGCATACCGTAAAGAAGCTCCCGGAGATTTCCAGCCTATATATCAGCGGCTTCAGATCCAATGCTGCGCTACCTTTTTTGGTTTTTTTTCAACGAGTATTTCATCAAGCGCCGTAAACTCCGCGAGCTTTTTTGCGTCTATATCCGTTTCAATGCGGTATTCCGCCGAGATTATGTCGGCGTTCTTGTGAATCGGAGCGCTCACCTCCGTAACCCGTATATCGGGCGGGAGCGCTCCGTTGAGGCGCTCCGCCACTTCGCCGTAAGGAATATCTTCCAGCAATCGGAAATCCATAGCCTCCCGCTCGCCCTCCTGCCCAAGCGAAAGCGGCAGCACAAATGCGACGTAGGTGTGCGGATTGAACCCCTCGGTTTTCCACACGGGCAGTCTGCTGCGGCGCACCGCACGCAGCACACAGTTGTTGAGGTCTATCGCGGAGATGTACTTCGCTCTTCCCGTTTTCGAGAAAAAGGCTCTGGTATTAACGCATGGCACGACAGCATTCACCTCCCGCGTTTTGTATCACGCCGCAGTCCGAGCACTTTTCGCGGCAGTTTGGGGTGCATATCCCCTCGTTAGCGAGCCGGTTTTCCCTGACCAGAAACTCATGGCTCACCAGCATATTTATATGGCTCCAGGGAGAGATCTCATCATAGCCGCGCTTTCTGTTGGCGTAAAAGCTCATATCCAGCCCGCACTCCTCAAAAGCCTCCCGCCACTTTTCAAAATCGAAATACTCGTCCCAGCCGTCCAGTTTGCAGCCCTTTTTCCAAGCGAGATAAACCGCATTGCCGACCCGCCTGTCACCGCGCGCCAGCACAGCTTCAAGCAGCGAAAGCGGATATTTTGAGCGGCTGACGGTTATTTTCTTGTCGGTGATAAGGCTCATTAGGTGCTTCTGCCGTCCGCGGATGGTTTCCTCGTCCGCCTGCGGCTCAAACTCGAACGGTGTAAAGGGCTTCGGTATAAAGGTTGAAAGCGATATCGACACGGACGGCGGCTTTCCCTTTTTGCGGTTGGGATTGGCGTAATATTGGTCGATGACCCGCCTTGCAAGGGCATAGATACCCTCTACGTCCTCAAGGGTCTCCGTGGGGAGTCCCAGCATGAAATAAAGCTTTATGTTGGTGTAGCCGCCCTCAAAAGCTATTTTAACGCTGTCCATCACGTTCTGTTCGGTAACATTCTTGTTGATGACGTTCCTAAGCCGCTGAGTACCTGCCTCGGGAGCGAAGGTAAGCCCGCTTCTGCGAACGTCGCTTATTTTTTTCAGCACCTCGTCGCTGAACCTGTCCACTCTCAGCGACGGCAGGGAGAGGTTTATGCCCTCCGCGGTGGTGTAGTCCGTAAGCTCGCCCAGAAGCCCCTCGATGTCCTTGTAGTCGCTTGTGGAAAGCGACGAAAGCGAAACCTCGTCGTAGCCCGTGCTTTCGCACAGAGCTTTGGTGTTTTCGAGTATGGTAGATTTTTTGCGTTCACGGAACGGGCGGTATATATACCCTGCCTGACAGAAGCGGCAGCCGCGTATACAGCCGCGGAGCACCTCCACCACCGCCCTGTCGTGGACGATACTTGTAAAGGGCACGACAAAGCTGTCGGGAGCGTAAGCCTTATCAAAATCGGAAACGATACGCTTTTTAACGCTTGCGGGAGCACCGTGCTTGGGGACTATCTCTCTGATCGTCCCGTCCTTGTTATAGCTCACATCGTAAAACGACGGAACATAGATTCCCTCGATACACGCGGCTCTTTTCAGGAATTCTTCCTTGGAGCATTTTTCGGCTTTGCACCGCTCCATAAGCCGCATAAGCTCAAGATTCATCTCCTCGCCCTCGCCTATTGCAAAAAGGTCGATAAAGTCCGCCAGCGGCTCTGCGTTGCACACGCACGGTCCTCCCGCCATAACTATCGGCGTAAGCTCCCGCCGTTCGCTCGAAAGCACGGGAAGCCCCGCCAGATCCAGCATTTCCAGTATGGTTGTGTAGCACATCTCATACTGTACCGTAAATCCGATAAAATCAAAATCCTTGATGGGATCAAGGCTTTCCAGCGCGTAAAGCGGTATCCCGCGGCGGCGCATCTGCTCCTCCATATCGGGAAGCGGCATGAATACGCGCTCACACCAGTAGTTGGGCACGTTGTTTTTCAGTCCGTAAAGTATCTTCATTCCCAGATGGGACATACCTATCTCGTATGTATCGGGAAAGCAAAAGGCGAAGCGCACGTCCACTTTACTCTTGTCCTTTACAACAGCCCCGACCTCGCCGCCTATATAACTCGACGGTTTTCGCACCTCCGTCAGAAATTCGTCCAGTTTATTCATCATTTCAACATTCTGATACATCACAAAGCCCCTTATTTTAAAAAATTCAAAATCTCCGCATGACATACTCCGCTGCGCTTCGTTCCGCCCGGTACGCCCTGCGGGAACCGCGACGCATTTGCCGTTGTGCAGATGCGGTTTTACGCAGGCTTCAACATAATGCTTTAGCCGGACATATTGCCGTTGCGTAAAACTCTGCGATTTTTTGAAATTTAATGTATTACGCTGCGCGCCTGTTTTCCCGGCGCTTATCCGGCGCATGATCTATGAGTTTTCTAATCTCCATTATAGCATCTTTGGCGATTATTTACAAGTACTTTTTCGGAAAAAGGAGTCATAATGCACAAATGAGGAAGTGGGCGATTGTTTAAAGTGATGAAAATAATTTTTTTCGGATTTTCATGTCACCTTTCGGGCTTGTATCCGGTCTTATTAAATAGAAGCGGAAAATCGAAGCACGCACCGATTTTCTAACGCCATAACTATAAACGACAGATCATACTTTGGCTATTAAGGAGGTAATTTTATGGTAGTTTATCTTGCTTTTTTCGGACTTATTATTCTTATCGCCGCGGCAGCCGTTGTGCTGGGAACACCCGCGGTAGAGGAGGGGACGCCTCCCGAAAAAACCGATTCCTCAATAAACGGTTCCAAAATCGGAAAACGCTGATTTGCGGCGCATGAAATTTCCAAAAGTCGCGTATTTGCCGTTCGGCAAATGCAGCGCGGTTTCCGCAGGGTATGCGAAGCGGAACGAAGTGCAACGGAGTATGTCCTGCGGAAATTTTGAATTTTTTTAAGGCAACACCGCACAAGCTTTGTGCGGTGTTGCCTTAATAATCCAATTCAGGTCAACCTTTGTAATACAGACCAAAAGCAGCGCCCCGCCCGCGCTGCTTTTGGTTTTATATGTTATTGCTGTTAAGTAATTTTTTACTCTTTACAAAATCGGAAATATGTGATATAATTTATATATATAGATTCTCGGAAAATAAGTCTAAGGCAGGTGTGATATTATGAGCGATTTGAGCGGAAAGGCACTGTTTGAGGAAAAAATCGACGCGATACGCTTTAAAATGCTCGGAGACGTAGATTTCGCGGGGCTTCAGGAAAAGCTGTCCGCGGATTTGACCGTCGGCGGCAGCCCCAGATTTGCCGCATTCGTTTCGGTGTGCGACAAAGTGAGCAGGGCAAAGGTGTTCAGAGCCGCCGCGGATACTCTCGGGGAGGCATGGAGCGAGGCTTGCCGCAAGGCGGGAAAGTACATCGCCTTGAAATCCGCCGAGCCGATTTGGATAAAGACGGACGTCATAAAAACGGCGGAGCGGCAAAGGCTCTCAGAGGTGATAAAAACCGTATCGGAGGGATATAACGAGTTTTTCAGGCGCGGAATAGCGTTCGATGACGAACTGGAAACCGCTCTTATCGAGGCGGAAATGAACGGAAACCGTGTCATAAGCTACAAAAAGCAGACCATAGAGCTTACCGCGGTGAACAAGTATCTTTCCTCGATAGGATTGAAAACGCTAGCGGCGCTGCCCGAAGAGGTGATATTGTTCGATTGCCTGAGCTTTTTCTGCGGCGAGGACGGGGCGGTTTACGAGTTGTACGGCGACGGAATGAACTGCGGGCGCAGGAAAATTGACGGGGTGGATAAGCAGACTGCCCTGGAGGTGGTTTCTACTTCGTCGGAGTATCTCTCAATGCAGTTGGGCATTGACGGGAAGTTTGACTACGGGCGCTACCCCATAAACGACCGCCCCGTAAAGGGCTACAACACCATGCGTCACGCGGCTTCGATATGGAGCCTGATATGCGCTTACCGCCTGACCGGGGATAAATTCACGCTCGGACAACTGGAAAAGGCGATCGCTTATATGGTGGCGAATACCTATGCGAAGTATTCACCCGCGCAGGGAAAGGACAATACGGTCTATCTCACCGAGCCGACCTCGCAGGAGGTAAAGGTGGGCGCGAACGGAGTCGCGGTGATAATGCTCACCGAGTATATGGACGCGGTGGGAACGGATAAGTACGCGCAGCTTTGCAGGGAGCTCGGAAACGGCATTATGGAGCTTTTCGACGTAAGAACGGGCGGTTTTTTCCATGTGCTGCATTTTCCTACCCTTGCTCCCAAGGATAAATTCAGAACGGTTTATTACGACGGCGAGTGTGTTTTTGCGCTGTGCAGACTGTACGGTCTTACCCGTGACAGAAAATGGCTTGACGCGGCAAAGCTCGCGGTGGAAAGATTTATAAAGGAAGACTACACAAAATACCGCGACCACTGGATAGCATATGCCATGAACGAGATAACGAAATACCTTCCCGAAGAACGCTACTTCGAGTTCGCGCTGAAAAACGCACAGGTCAATCTTAAAAAGATATATCGCTGCAAAACCACCTACCACACATATCTGGAGCTGCTCACCATAACATTTGAGCTGTACAGCCGCATAAAGCGGGAGGGCTATTCCGTGGCATACACGGATAAATTCGACGCGGAATATTTTGTGAAAACCGTTTTCCACCGCGCGGAGTATATGCTAAACGGTTACTGCTATCCTGAATATGTTATGTATTTCAAATATCCCGCGGGAGTGCTGGGCGCGTTTTTTGTGCGGCATGACGCGTACCGCATACGCATAGACGACATTCAGCATTTCTGCGGCGCGTATTATTCTTTCTATAAACATTATGAAGAACTTGACGGGCTGCGGCGCTCCTTTGCCGAAAATGAAGCGGAGGGCTGAATGCAAACCGTCGGTATCAGATAAATTTGAAAGGAGTTGCGCTCCGTGATGGGAGCATAGTGATAAAAATGAGCAAAAAAAGACCCGAAGCCCCCCGCGGACTTATCGTACAGCCGTCCGACGGAGCGGTGACCGCAAAGTGGAACGAGGTAATCGGCGCTGACGGCTACAAGCTGTGCTACTATGAAGCGGAGGAGCCGGATAAGTGCTTCAAGGTGCGCTATTCGGAGAGATGTTCAAAGCTTATGCCGGGCTTTCAGAACGGCAGGGAATATCTTGTAAGCGTAAGGGCGTTCAGAATAGAAAACAATAAGGAGATTTTGAGTGCCGAGAGCGATAAAGTGCCTTTTGTTCCCATAAGCGAGCATCTTAAAGCGCAGAATGTGATCTGCCTTGAAACGGGGCAGTCGGCGCGGATAAAGTGGGAGGTACTCAACAAAACTCCCAAAGCCACTTTCCGCTCCGAAAATACAGCCGTCGCGCGGGTGGACGCCGAGGGAACGGTCACCGCGGAGGGCACCGGAGAAACTTATGTCGTAACGAGCGCCGAGGGCGAATCGTTCAGGACGAAGATAGCCGTTGACCGCCGTGTGAAACGCGGCATAAACAAGGCGGTAATGATGTTCACGGGCGATATAATGTGCGCTCTCGGGCAGCAGCGCGCCGTGGAGAAATACGGCTTTGACTTTCACAATACTTTTTCGCAGATAAAGTCCACGCTTTCCGAGGCGGATTTCGCCGCGGGAGTGCTGGAAACCACCTGCTATGACGGAGCACCCTACCAGTGCGAGGAGCGCCGTCTTCCCGAGGGTCCGTCCAACTGCAACGCGCCCTCCTCTTTTCTGGCGGCGATAGCCGACGCGGGATTTGACGCGCTTGTGACCGCCAGCAATCACAACTGCGATACCGGCAAAAAGGGGCTTGAAGCCACCGTCGCGGAGATAAAGCGGCTTGGGGTGCGCAACCTCGGAACGCTCGGGAATAACCCCGTGCTGGTGGATATAAGAGGAATGAGAGTGGCTTTTTTGTGCTACTCCATGATATCCAACGGACTGGACGACCAGTTTTTTGCGGGCAGCGGCGTGCTTATCGGGCGCTATGACAGGGAGGATTTTCTCCAGCGTGTAAACGCGTCTCTCAGAATGGGCGCGGAATATATAGTGGCATATATGCACTGGGGGGTAATGAACTCCGCTTCGGTGCGCAGGGCGCAGACCGAGGAGGCAAAATTCATGGCGGACGCGGGGGTCGACCTTATAATAGGCTCGCACCCCCATGTGATACAGCGCTTCGAGTACATCACAAATTCAGCGGGAAAGAGGGTTGCCTGCGCGTATTCGCTGGGAAATTTTCTCACCTCCATGTCGGAGATAACGGAAAACCGCGACAGCGTGATACTTCGCGCCGACATCTCACGCAATCCCGAGGGCAAGGTGACCGCCAAGCTCTCATATATCCCCTGCCTGTGCGAGGACAGGGAGTACGGCATTTGCGTTCAGCCCGCCTATCCACCGCACAGCTTTGCCGCGCGGGAATCGTTCAGGCGCACAAAAGCCGCGCTGGGCAAGGATATAGGGCATTTGGGCTGCCGTCCGCTGGTATTCCTCAGCGGCTCACCGATATTAAGCTCGGTTTTCGCCTCGGGGCGCGGCATAAGGACGGATAACAGGGGAGTGCTCGTTTCTCAGCTGAGCGCCTGCGGAACTCCCGATTACGATATCCCCGAAACGGGCAACGAAACTCTAAGAGTCGACCTCGGAAAGCTGCTGCCGTCGCTGTTTGCCGAAGCCAAGCCCGACTATATTGCCGTGGATTTCTACACCGCGGCGGGAGTTTCCGTATATAAGCGCGGCGAAAACTATTTTACGGGAACAAGGCGCTTCCTGCGCTCAAGATTTTATTCCGACCGTAAGGATGAGTTTGAGCGTATCACGGCGGACTGCGTTGAGGAAAGCCTCTGGAAAGAAAAGATATCCGAGTATGCCGCGGCGGTTTTGGCTGCCGTACCGGGCAGCAGGGTGATACTTTTCCGCCACCGCTTTCCGAACAGATATGTCCGCGGTACGATGCTGCGCGACGGTGCTTCCAGAGCGGAGCTGAACGAGCGTATGCGGCAGATGGAGGACTATTTCATAGATATAGTAAAGCCGCTTATAGTGGACCTTTCCGCGGCGTATTTCAGTACGGGCAGCGCTCCCTCCGCCTTTGAGCAGGAGTATTTCACCGACTGCTTCAACGCGGCGCTCGCTATGATAAACGATGAGGGCAGAAACTGTGTGAGAACTGCCGACAACCGTTTGTGGCTGGAGCGTGTCATAAAATATTACGACAGCATGACAAAGCGCGGCTGCCAGAGCTGGATGCTGGATATGAGCTGCGCGGCGGACAATATAATCGCCTATTCGAGCAGGGATTTTACCGCGGAAAACAGTCTTCGTCTGCTTAAGCTGAAGAACGCCGGCAGATCCGACCTGATGACGGTAAGACATTTCTTTGCGGGCGACAAGGGCGCTGAGCCGCTGATCGAAGCGGCGGAGCTTATCTATGCCGTTCTGGAGGGCAACTTGACGGGTCTGTATGACTTCTACGAGCTTGCTTTCAGACGGAAATTCAATATCCTCACCCGCATGGCGCGGCTGCTGTCCAAGGAGATAAACGCGCCCGTGGACGAAAACAGCGCGGAGCTTGTCTTTCTTTTAAGAGGAAAGCCGCAGCTTAAGCATTATGTAACCACGCTGAACAGCGCTGCCGTTGACATATGGGGCAGCGGTGTTTCAAGGGAGTGTGTGACGAGAAGCCACGGGATATATATCGGAAAATATATCTTCAGGCAGTGCCAGGCGCTCGCTTTCGAGCCGCCCGTCAGCGCGGAATTGCCCGAAGCGGTTTCGGAATACGGCGGCAACAGATGGCGGCAGAAAACCATCACGGAAGCCCTGCGCCGAAGCGGCATGGCGGCAGTTGCCGAAACAAGCTCCAAATGGCTGGTGGTGGATTTTTACGATATCATCTGCAAGGTCGCGGAGTATAAAGGCGCACTTTTTGAAACGGACGATTTTATAACGCGGACGGGCTTTTACAAGAGCATAGCAGCGGAATGTACCGAGGGCTATCTCTTTGAAAAGAGAAACATGAAGTATTGCTATGACGCGGTAAGCCGCTTTGCAAAGCTGATGGGAGAGAAATACGGCAAAAACATCATTCTGATAAAGGCGGAGCCCAAAAAGACCTATCTTACTCACATCGGCGAGGTTAAAGAGTTTGTGGACGATGGAATGTTCGATATCCGCAAAAAGCTCATTTCACTGTGCGAGGAGCGCTTTGTGAGTATCACGGGCTGCTTTGTGATAGATATCTCGCGGCATTTTCTCGCTTCCGACGACTGTCCGAGGGGCAGCGCGGGCGTTGTGAATTACGAGGACGAATTTTACCGCGAGGCGGGAGAGGCTGTCGCGGAGATAGTCCGCGGCTCGACAAGGCGCATTTACGACAGAGCGGACGCGAATTATATTTTGCTCAGAAATCTGCGGCTCAGCCTATAGAGCTTTTTTAAAGAGAAAGGACAGTGACGTCTATGCAAAGAAAATCACAGTCGGACGGTGCGGTCCGTAAGCGCTGCGGTCGCGTGACCGCTGCGCTTATACTCGCAGCGGTGCTGTGCGTTTCGCTTACGGGCTGCCGGGACGATACGGAGAGTCAGAGTGTTTCTCTTCCCGACAGCGCATTATCGGCTGAAAGCTTCGAGGAATCCGATATTGAAGACAGCCGCAGCGCTGATGTGGAAGATACGCCGACGACCGATGACGAAGTCATAACATCGGAAACGTCGGCGGGCGACACAGCGGACAGCTCCGACACGTCCGACAGCGGTGAGCCGTCCGCTCCCGAAACAGAGAGCGCTCCCGCGGATACCGAGCAGACAAGTCCCGCGGTGTCAACATCTCCGCAGACGGCAGAGATGAGCATTCCCGCCGAACCCGACCCGCCTCTCGCGTCAACTCCTCCCGTTACGACAGCGACGACTGCCACGACCACACCCAAGCCGCCCGCCGAGGTTATCATACCCGAAGTCAAAACGGTGTCCTCGCCCGGGGAAAAGACATTTACGGCAGGGGATTCCTTTATAGATTACAGCAACGCTTCAAAGGGGTATATTTCGGTGAGATACGGCGGCGGCAGCGATAGGGTGAGAGTACTTATAAAATGCGGAAACAGTACCTACGATTATATGCTTACGGGGGACAATAAAACAAGATATTTTCCATTGTCCTGCGGCAGCGGAGAATACATACTTCAGTTATGGGAACACGATCATGACAACTTTTATTCCAACTCCATCGATGAAACGGTTTCGCTGACCGTTTCCGACGAGGTTGCGATGTTCCTTTATCCGAATTATTATGTGGAATTCGATCAGCAGTCCAACGCCGTAAAAAAGTCGGCGGAGGTGTGCGCGGGCGCGGAGGGAACCATTGAAAAGATAGCCGCGATATTCGGCTATATAACGGACAACGTTGCTTACGATAAGCAGCTTGCCGCCACGGTACAAAGCGGATATGTCCCGAATCCCGACGCTACACTCAAAAGTTTAAAGGGGATATGCTTTGATTATTCCGCGCTTTTCGCGGCGATGGCGCGTGCCCAGGGTATTCCGACACGATTGGTGATAGGCTATGCTTCTCCCGATATTTATCATGCGTGGAACGAAGTCTATACTACCGAAACGGGCTGGATAACACCCGAGCTGTTTCTTAAGCAGAGCGGGTATAATCTGTTGGACTCTACCTTCTACGCGGGCGCTTCCGATAAGGCGCAGATATCGGATTATATTTCCACCAAAAGCAATTATACCGCGCTGTATTATTATTAAAGGCATGATATCGGCGGATTTAAAGCGCGTTTGATCGTTTGATCGGGAACAGCTCAATAATCGGGCGGCTAAGGTGCCGAAAGCCGCCGTAAATTGTCCGGCCGTGCGTAATATTTTTCGGCAAAGCCGAATGCATAGCGCTATGTTTTCACGTTAGGTCGGGTCATGAGGTGCAATAATAACAAATTCGCTGGAGCGAAAATTTTTTTAATAAAGGAGACCGGAATGGCAAAGAAGCAGTTATCTCCCGCGGAAACCGCGTTTTTCTGTGAGCAGCTCTCGTCGATGCTCAAGGCGGGAATGCAGCTTAACGACGGGCTGGAGATCCTTTCGCTGGATATAGACGACGGGAGGATACGAAGAATATGTGAAACACTTTCAAAAGCGCTGGACGGGGGAAATCCGCTCCACGGCGCAATGGAGCAGACCGGAGTGTTTCCCGAGTATGCGGTGAATATGGTAAAGATAGGAACGATGTCGGGACGTCTGGACGATGTTCTGGACGGTCTTTCGGAGTATTACGAAAACCGCGGAAATATGCTGAGCACTATAAGAAACGCTGTGCTGCACCCGTTTATGCTGCTAATAATGATGACGGCGGTAATCATCGTGTTGGTGGCGCAGGTAATACCTATGTTCTCGGATATTTTCGCGCGCTTTGACAGCAGTGTAAGTGAATCGGTGGACGTTACGGTGAACTTCGCGCTTAAAACGGGTACGGTCATCATGACGGTGCTGCTTGTTATCATAGGACTGGCGGCGGTAACTGCGGTGCTTGCGGGCTTTACCCCTGTGCGCAGGGCGCTGGCAAGAGCGGCTTCGCATACCCCCGTAATACGTACTTTGTCACGGCGCTTTGCGCAGGCGCAGCTGGCGAATGCCATGAACGTTATGGTGTCAGCGGGGATAGCGCCCGAGGAGGCTCTGGACAATGCGCTTCTGCTCATCGGCGACAGCAGGCTGTCCGCGCAGATATCAGACTGCCGCAGGCGTGTGCTGGGGGGGGAATCGTTCGCGGACGCGGTGTGTGCGGCGAATATGTTCCCCGCGATATACGGCAGAACGCTGAAGATAGCGTATATTTCGGGTTCGTTTGACAAGACGTGGCGGAAAATCAGCGAGCGCTGCTCGGAGCAGGCGGAGAATACCGCCTCAAATCTGATAGCGTTTATCGAACCCGCAATGATAGTGGTTCTTGCGGCAATAATCGGCTCTATCCTGCTGACAATAATGATACCGCTGATGAACATAATGTCGGTGCTTGGGTGACGGCACTTGACAGTGCACAGCGGATAACCGGCAGCTTGAGTATTCACCCGCGCATGGATTTTCCTCAAGCCGTTGTGAAAGAGGATTGAAGCGCAGCTCAGCTTGTAGAAAAGCTGCTGATGCGAAATGTTGACGCAGGAAATTTTTCGCGAGAGCCTGCCGCGGTTTGCTTAGCGCAGCGAAGAGAACCATGGCAGGCGGGTTGCGGAAAATTTCAAATTTAAATAATTGGGCTTAGATCAACTCTTTATATACAAGCTGAACTGCGCGAAGCGCAGCTTGTGCGGTGCGGGAAATTCTTTTAAATCAGGAGAAATTTATGAAACATATTTTAAAAAGTATCCCGTGGGCAGCCGCAGGCTCTATGCTGCTGTTTGCGGCGCTTATAGTTTGGTTTGTCACCGCGCTTTCGGGAGCGGGTGCGGCTTCGGAGGAGCAGACGCTTTCGGAAATAAAGCAGTCGGTGGAAAATGGGATAACAATGTGTTATTCAATAGAGGGAGTATACCCCGAAAGCATAGATCACCTTACGGAAAGCTATGGGGTAGTCTATGACACTGAGAAATATATTGTGCATTATGAAAGTATCGCGGCAAATATACGCCCCGCGGTAACGGTGATTGAAAGGAAGTCGTGATATGGACGGTCGCAGGGGCGCGGGCAAATCCGATATCGTAGGGACGATCGGCAGTATGCTGCTGTTTCTTGTGTTTACGGTGTGTATGCTGGTGATAATCGCCGCCGCCGCAAGCACCTACGCGGGGATAAGCTCGGGCTTTGACAGGAGCTTTACAGGTTCCGCGTCGCTAAGGTATCTGTCCAACAAGATACGCGGTGCGGAAAGCTATGAGATCATTGAGGACGGAACGGGTATCGCGGCGGTAAACGGCGGGATAACCTGCGTGATGTATTACAGCGACGGGGGACTGTATGAAAAGAACGTTTCCTCCGAAGAAAGGACCGCGGCGGGCGGAGATAAAATATTTGATATAGACGGGCTGAAAATAACGGAGAACAACGGGCTTTGCGAGATATCCGTAAGCTGCGGTGAGGATAGCTCGTCGGTGTTTATCGGAGGCAGGTGAGCAAGCTGAGAGCGATAAAAACGGTTCAGCCGAAAAAGCCGTCGAATCTTTTTCTGGTTGAGATGATAATAGCAATGCTTTTTTTCAGTATCTCGGGGGCGGTGATACTTAATGTGTTCGCGGCGGCGGACGGTAAAATGCGCCGCAGCGAGACCGGCGACGGCGCTGTGCTTTGCGCCCAGTCCTGCGCGGAGGTGTATTCGCTTAAGGGCAGCATTTCCGAGATGGCGGAGCTGGTTTTCGGGGATTTTGAAACGCGGGAGGACGGCTCGCTGAGCGTTATTCTGGACGAGCGCTGCAAACCTTCGAAAGAGGGCGTGATAACTCTCATTATAAGCGAAAGCGAGGAGGATTCCGCCGCGGGAGTGCTCAAAACGGCGGAACTGGTCTTTATGAGGGATAATGAGGAGCTTAGGCGGTTCAGCTGTTCCGCATATGTTCCGCGCATTCCCGAAAAGGAGGACGGCGCATGAGCAGATACGCGAAAAATATCAGGTCGGGAATCGGTATCGGGTATGTGTCGGTCATGATGATATTCGCGGTGATATGCCTGACGATACTGGCTGTGCTGGCGTTTCAGGCGGCAAGCTCAGACGAAAGGCTGTCCGAAAAGAATATTGATTTTACCCGTGAATATTATACGGCGGATACCGAGGCGAAAAGGATACTTATGGAGCTTGACAACGCGGCTCTGACAGCGTCGGAAAGTCCTTTTTTTGAGGATAGCTTCACGGAGCTTTCCGCGGCAAGCGGAGCGAGTCTGACACGCACGGCGGAGGGATTTCGCGCGGAGTATCGCGTTGAACTCAACGAGCGGCTCTCACTGATCGTTGAGGCTGTCTTTTACAGTGTTCCCGCTGCCCATGGCGGTGAGCGGTTCGAGATAGTGGAGTGGCGCACCGCTTCCTCATCGGAGTCCATTGACAAACCCCTTAACGTATGGAACGGAGAAGGATAAAAGTTTAGAGCCGCGCAAAAACCAAGCAGTAAAAGGCGGTGAAAGCGTACAGCGACAAACCGCCCGTGCAGAAAATTTTTCACAATCCGCCGCAGATGCGGAGCTTTTGCGACGGGACAGCTTCATAAGGCGAAGCCGCCGTATGAAGCGGTGCGTATAATTGCAAATCAAAATAAGGAGCGAATATGGACGTTAGGGATATTCTGGTTGAGGCGGCGGGGAAGTCCGCTTCGGATATATTTATAATTTCGGGAGCGCCGCTGTGCTATAAGGCTAACCATATGCTGACGAGAATGAGCGAAGCGCCGCTGTCGGCGGAGGATACCCTGCAAATGGCAGTGCAGATATACGAGCTCGCGGGAATGCCGCGGCAGGAGAATGAACTGCCCCTGCGGGAAATGGATTTTTCGTTTTCGATAAAGGGATTGGGGCGTTTCAGAGCAAATATTTACCGCCAGCGCGGATCGTTTGCGGCGATATTGCGGTATGTTCCGTTTGAGCTTCCCGACGCGGAAAGTCTGGGTATTCCCGAACAGGTGATCAGACTGGGGGAGAACAAAAGCGGCATAGTGCTGATAACGGGTCCCGCAAACAGCGGAAAATCAACCACGCTTTCCTGCATAATAGACAGAATCAACAAAACCAAAAACGGACATATAATAACGATAGAAGACCCTATTGAGTTTCTCCACCGCCATGATAAATGTATAATCAGCCAGCGGGAGATAAATATTGACACCGAAAGCTATCTTGACGCGCTTCGCGCCGCATTAAGACAGTCCCCCGACGTTATACTTCTGGGGGAAATGCGTGACTACGAAACGATCAGCACCGCCATGACCGCCGCGGAAACGGGACAGCTGGTGCTGTCCACATTGCACACGTTCGGCGCGGCGAGCACGGTGGACCGAATCATAGACGTGTTCCCGATAAATCAGCAGCACCAGATACGAATACAGCTTTCAACGGTGCTGAACGCGGTGGTATCACAGCAGCTTCTTCCGACGGTTGACGGAAAGCTGATTCCCGCGTTTGAGATAATGACCATGAACAGTGCTATACGCACCATGATTCGCGAGGAAAAAACGCACCAGATCGACACGATATTGCAGTCGTCGCCGGGAATGCAGACTATGGACAACTGTATGTTCGGTTTGTATAAAAACGGTACTATCACCAAGGATACGGCTGTGGAGTATGCCTATAATCCCGAAATAATGAGAAAAAGACTTATGTAGCGTTGCAGAAAACGCAGTGAAATCGTTTGCTTTGGTTTCGGGAGAAGCTTCACGGTAAAAATCAGCATGAAAAATTTGTGAAAATCCAACAAAAATTTTTGTATTATTTGTGAGAAATTCTTCTTGTAAATGTCGGCGAAAATATGTTATAATGAACATAGAAAAGTATGCCCATAAAATGTCCGCGCTGATTGAATTCTTCGGCGCTGATGCCGGGGATTGCGGTTTAGTTTGCAAAAGGCTAATTTACGAAAGGAATGAGATTTATGAGCAAGAAGAAACGCAAGATCCAGAATAAATCCGTTGCGATGTTCGCATTTGCGCTGTCCTTGATTGCTTCCAGATCCGTTGCCACTATCAGCGCGTCGGCCAATACACTTGATATAAATCAGGATGAGTACAGGCTGACCGATGAAAGAAATGCGGGAACGGGAGTGTCTGCTTACACAAAAATCAGCGCCAACACCTATCTTGCTACGGGAAAGTCGTATTCTACATACAACTTTATAAACTCGCTCAAGAGGGTAAACGGATTTTCGGCGGTTGCCAATAAGGTTGATTCCTGCCATCTTGAGGCAACAGTAGCTACCTCGAACCTGAACGTGCTTGATATGTTCAACAGCAATGCTGTAGCGAACAATACCGTTGCTGGTAAAGAGTATACCTGCTATCTTGCCGAACCCCCGCAGAATACTACGTTAAAAGTTAAACCTGCGCCCGGGACTCATTATACCTTGATCCTTGATTTCAGCTTTGAAGAAATAACAGAGGATAACGGAAATCAGAAGGGCTTTGTCGCAAACGGCGTAACGTATCTGATAGAGGATAGAAACGTTGATGTAAGCTTTGTAAGAGCTGAGAGCGGCGTGACATTTACCGACCTTGGCGGAACGCTTCATGATATTGCCAATACAGGCGACGGCTTGATGGGTGATAAGGATGCGACTTATGACACCGAGGCAGAGGTAAACGGGCTTGAATCCGCCGTAAGGGCTATCCAGGACGGCAGAGCGCAGTCCGGAGAAACTCTTATTGTCAATATTCATGCGAATGATCTTCAGCGCCATGAGAAGGATATCAACACGCTTTTGTCTGACAACAAGGGCGTGCAGGTTATAATAAACGTTGCTACCGACGGGGTTGACAACGTGTATTTCGGCAACGGAAACGGCAACTGGAACAGATCTTTCGGAAAAGTAGTTTTCAATTTCGGTTCCTATAACGGCAGCATCAACACTAATCTGTTGGGCGGTACTGTTGTTGCACCTTACGCAACGGTCAATATCAGCTCCAATCTCAATGGCGGGGTTGTATGTGATACTCTTAATCAGCAGAACGGTGAAATTCACCAGATAGATAACGATCTGGATTTCCAGGTTGACGACGATGATGAAGAAACTCCTACCGATCCCGATGATGACGATGACACTCAGGAGCCTGATACCGGCGACGATGACGACGATAATCCTGTCGGCGGAGATGATGACGATGACGATCCCGATAATCCTCCCGATAGTGACGATGACGATGATACATCTGACGACGATGTTGATGACGATATAGAAACAGATGATGATACCGACACCGATAATGACGATGACAGCAGCGATGAACAAGATGATGATGTAGACGACGCGGATACGGATACGGACACAGATACCGATACGGACACCGATACGGATACCGACACGGACACAGATACTGATACGGACACGGATACTGATACTGACACGGACACAGATACCGACACGGACACAGATACTGATACGGACACCGACACAGACACGGATACCGATACGGACACAGATACGGACACTGATACAGATACCGATACGGACACTGACACGGATACAGATACTGACACGGATACTGATACTGATACTGATACTGACACGGACACAGATACCGATACCGACACGGACACAGATACTGATACGGACACAGATACGGACACCGACACAGATACGGATACCGATACGGACACTGATACGGATACGGACACCGACACAGATACGGATACCGACACGGACACAGATACTGATACGGACACGGATACCGATACGGACACAGATACGGATACGGACACTGACACGGATACAGATACCGATACAGATACTGATACGGATACCGACACAGATACAGATACTGACACTGATACCGACACGGATACAGATACCGATACGGACACGGATACCGATACGGACACTGACACGGATACAGATACAGACACTGATACTGATACGGACACCGACACCGACACGGATACAGACACAGATACCGATACGGACACGGATACCGATACGGACACGGACACGGATACAGACACTGATACGGATACGGACACTGATACGGATACGGACACAGATACCGATACTGATACCGATACGGACACTG
>CAJULF010000025.1 GCA_910587135.1 uncultured Oscillospiraceae bacterium | reverse complement strand
GACGCTGTTATGCAGAAGCTGCGCGAGTGAATTTAAGGGGCTTGAAAAAGCCCCTTTTTGTGTTGCATTTCGTGTTGCATAGTTCTAAAAAATCTTTTATTTTGTAAAAAAATTCCAAGAAATCAAAAATTTTTAATTTCTTGGACAGACAGCAATCCCGTACTGTTAAGCCGTTTACGGCAACAGTGCGGGATTTCGCATATTTTGTTAATGGCAGGGGCAGAAGGACTTGAACCCTCGACATACGGTTTTGGAGACCGTCGTTCTACCAACTGAACTATACCCCTAAAATTGGTGCGCCAACAGGGACTCGAACCCCGGACCGACCGGTTATGAGCCGGTTGCTCTAACCAACTGAGCTATTGGCGCATTTTTAAGAAGATATCAGTAATAAGGTATCCCATTAAAATCTCATTTTTGATAAACTTGACAATGTCATCAAGAATTATAAAAACTAAATTTATATTGATACCACAATGGTGACCCGTGCGGGAATTGAACCCACGATTCCACCGTGAAAGGGTGGTGTCTTAACCACTTGACCAACGGGCCGTATGGTAGCGGCAGTCGGATTTGAACCAACGACACCCTGGGTATGAACCAAGTGCTCTAGCCAACTGAGCTATACCGCCAAATATAACATGCAAAAAGTCATAACTTTGCGACTTAATAATTATATCACATCATCAAAGTTTTGTCAAGTACATTTTATAAAAGTTTTACAAAATAAAAAGTTTTATAATAAATGCGAGAGGCAGGGAGAGCAATGATAGAAAGTTCTGACGGGGGGTGCATATTTGTTTTTTTGTCCGCGGCTGCAGTAACAGGTACATTGTTGGCATATATCGCGAAAGGTGTATGCGTCTACCTCTTAATGGGGAACCTGTTTGTGTAGCTGTGATTTTTTGCCATGTCATGTAAAATATTTGCAACAGATCTAAGGCAACACCGCACAAAGCCTGTGCGCAGATTGCGCCGTCAGGTTTTTCCGTCGGATTGTACAAGCTCGACGCCGGCAGGCTGACGCCTGCCAAGGAGAACTTGTGCAATATGACGGAAAATATGCAAGTAAGATGCGTGCAAAGCGCGAAGCGCGGGCTTTGTTCGGCGTTGCCTTAATTCCGCGCAGGGTGAAAATACACTTTTCGGTTATGGGGACGGTAATGGCGCACACTTTGACTCCGTAATGGCGGAGCTTCTTAAGAATACCGAATATGGAGATGCATACGCATCAGACCTTGAGAAAACCGACGATTTCGGCAATACGGCAGATAACCACGTTAATATGTACAATTCTATGTTTTCTCTTGACTATTATTACAAGGATTATCAAAGCGCAAATGTTGCAAAATACTGGCGGATTCGCACTGAAATAACTCAGTGAGATACCGCACTCAATACCAAGGCAAATTTCGCGCTTGATCTTAAAAATTACGGCTCGGAGGTTGATTATGAAACCGTATGGGGTAAGGGGCGCGTTGAAGCTGAACGCATGGAAAGCTCTGCCGAAAAGTGTATTGGGTGGGTCAACGAGTGTTTAAAATAATTGATTATTAACGAAAAAATAAGCGCCGTTGTGGACAGTGTGGATATTTTTACAGTATCGCCTCCGCTGTAAATCAATATGCTGCCGCTCTCTCCCGAAACATAAAAAATCGATTCACTGCATAATTGCAGATATTTTTGAAAATAAACTGTATTTTATCTGTGATATTCATATTACATATGATGTTTAACTTAATAAGCTAAACATCATATTTCATTTGCTTAAGCTAAATAAAGAGAAAGTGGTTTTTTAGGCGTGTGAGCTTACATAATATCTCTATTTTTTCTACAAACGAGCCGAAATTTGTGCAGTATTTACAAAAATAAAATAAAAAATTTTCCTATAAAAAGGAAAAAATATATTGACATAGATTAAAAAATATGATAATATTAACTTGCGTAAAGCTGTAAATTAACTTGACGGGCAAGGCGGTGCTTTACTTAATTTACTTATTCAGGAGGAAAACTTATGAAAGCAAGGAAAATTCTTGCGGCAATACTTGCCGCAGCTACAGTGCTCACAATTGGCGGCTGCTCAACTAACACTGATAACAGCAGCAACGGCAGCAGCAGTTCACCGGTGAATTCCGCGGACAACAGCTCCGATCAGTCTTCCGTTCCGGAAAGCAACGGAGAAACTCTTACACTTAAGGTTCTGACTCATCGTACCGACAGAATCGAGGACGGTTCGCTTGAGGAAATGACAAAGGCGTTTGAGGAAGCTAACAACTGCAAGGTAGAATATCAGGGCTTTACCGATTATTCTACCGACGTTCCCACTATGATGAACACTACCGAATACGGCGATGTTCTGATGATCCCCGATACTGTAAAGCTGAAAGATCTCTCTAACTTCTTCGAGCCGCTCGGCACATATGAGGAGATCGACGCGAAGTATAACTGGGCTGACAAGAAGATGTACGACGGAACCGTATACGGAATCGCGCACCTCGGCTCCGTAGCAGGCGGAATATGCTACAACAAGCGCATCTGGAAGGAAGCGGGAGTTGAAACTCTTCCTACAACGCCCGAAGAGTTCCTGAACGACCTGAAGCTTATCCGCGACAATACCGACGCTATCCCTTACTACACGAACTTTGCGGACGCAAGCTGGACGCTCGTACAGTGGGCTTCTCTTGTAAATTCAGCTTCCGGAAGCAGCACCTATGAAAAAGATATTCTGACCTCCAAGCGCGACCTTTTCGTAGAGGGTGACGCATATTACGAGGTTTATAAATTGATGTTTGACATATTCTCCGACCAGACTCTTCATGAGGAAGATCCCATGACAAGCGACTGGGAAGGCTGCAAGGCTGCCATCAACGAGGGCAAAATCGCTACCATGGTAATGGGATCGTGGGCTGTATCACAGTTCCAGGAGGCGGGAAGCAATCCCGACGATATCGGTTATATGCCCGCTCCGTTCAACGTAAACGGCAAGCAGTATGCCGAGTCCAGCTCCGATTACTGCATGGGCATAAACAAGAACCGTTCCGACGATATCAAGGCGCTCGGCAAGAAGTACATAACATGGTTTGTTGAGGATTCCGGCTTTGCGGTAAAGGAAGGCTCTATCGGCGCGCTGAAGGGTTCTGCTCTTCCCGAATATCTGTCCGACTTTGAAAACTGCGAGCTGTTCCTGACAGAACCCTATCCCGATGGACTTGTAGGCGTATGGGACGCTATCAATAACGAGTCCGAGGTCGGCACATGGCAGGGCGATGCGGCTAACTTCAAGATTCAGATTGCCGAGGCTGCGTTCGCGGGAAAGGGCGTTGACGAATTCAAGTCTATCCTTGACAGCGCAAACGCAAAGTGGAACAGCACCAGAGACAGCAACGCTGATTTCGCGGCATATAACGGCTGATTTTTAGTTTTTTCCTCCCGTCGGCTTGAGCGCGCATTCTGCGCTTGAGCCGAATGGGAACATTATTGAAGCCTCGGCTTTTTGATATATAATGTTTTTCACATTTCCGTAAGTATTTATGCGGGGCTTCGTTCGGCAGGGAAAATAAATATACAGAGATTTTCGGTATCCGACGCAGGACGGAATACGTCCGTATTTATCATCGGATACCGAATGTGCTCTAAAGAAAGGAAGAATATTTTATGACAAGCGATTCCCCTGTCCGCGTGAAACGCACGCTTGTGCAGTGGCTCAAGGGATATACCGGACAGAAATATCTGACCACATTTTTGTTTCTGCTGATACCGCTGGTGCTTCTTGTTCTGTTTACGATTATTCCCGCCGTAAATATGGGAATTTACAGTTTTCAGCAGCGCGATCAGCTTGGCGTAAGCTGGGAATGGGTAGGCTTTGATAACTATATACGGATTTTTACCGACAAGGATTATCTGTCTACTTTCAAGAATTCTCTTTACTATCTGGCAGGATCTTTTTTACAGCAGGTAGGAGCGCTTCTGATTGCTTCAATTCTTTGCTCGAAAATCAAATTTTCGGGGCTTTTCAAGGGAATTCTGTTCTTTCCGTATATGATGAACGGAGTTGCGGTATCGCTGATTTTCCGCCGCTTTTTTCAGAAAGGTGACGGTATAACAAATACAGAGGGAACATTGAACAGTATCCTGATGCTGTTCGGGCTGGACCCCGTAAGATGGCTGAGCAATCCCGATATCGTGAATTTCTGCCTTGTTTTCGCTTCAATTTGGCGATACATCGGTTTTGATATTATCATGTATATAGGAGCTATACAGTCGATATCGCCGGATATCTATGAAGCGGCGGCTCTGGACGGAGCTAATGCGTGGCAGCGCTTCAGGTATATAGTTTTTCCGGGCATTCGCCCCATAGTATCGCTTCAGCTTATTCTGGCAGTCAAAGGCGCTATTTCGGTGTTTGAGATTCCCTATATCATCACCGGCGGAAAAACCGGAACAAGCACCTTCGTTATCAAAACGATTGAAACGGCGTTCCAGTATCAGAAGATAGGTCTTGCGTCCGCGATGGCGGTTGTGCTACTTGCCATAATTCTGATAGTTACAGGCATTCAAAAAGCCGTTTTCAAGGAAAGGAGGTAGCATGAAATCCACAGAAACCAAGGTAAATAAAAAAGTAAGCGTAAAATTCACGAGGGCGTTGCTTCAGGTGCCCAAATATGCGGTTCTGATTTTTTGCTGCCTGCTGGTTATCATTCCGCTTGTGGTTGTGCTGATAGGCGCGTTCAAAACGCATGATGAGTATATCTCAACGGGAGTGTTCGAGCTTCCGAGCGTTCCCCAATTTGAGAATTTCAAAATAGCGTTTATAAACGGAAAGGTAATGCAGGGTCTTTTGAATACCGCGATCATACTGGCTGTATCCTGCTTCGGAACTATAATTACCGGAACCATGACCGCTTTTGTTCTTCAGCGATTTCGCACGATTTTTACCCGCGGTGTAAAAGCGGTGTTCCTGTTTGCTTCGCTTCTCCCGAATATTTCGATGCAGGTGACCGTATTTCAGATCGTAAGCAAGCTCGGTATGTACGATTCGCTTGCGGCGCCCTGCGTTCTTTATATCGGTACGGATATTATTTCGATATACATTTTCATGCAGTTTCTTGACAATATATCATTGTCGCTTGATGAAAGCGCGTTCCTTGACGGCGCGGGGTATCCCAGAATATATTGGAGCATAATTCTACCGCTGCTGCGTCCCGCGATCGCGACAGTGCTGGTAATCAAATTTGTTTCGATATATAATGACTTCTATACACCGAACCTTTATATGCCGAGCAAGGAGCTTGGCGTGGTATCTACCGCGCTGTACCGCTTTATAGGACCGTACGGAGCAAAGTGGGAGATTATCTTTGCGGGAATAATCATATGTATTATTCCGACGCTGATAATTTTCCTCTGTCTTCAGAAATCAATTTACAGTAATCTTGTAACGGGTTCGGTAAAAGAGTGACCTTTCAGTTTTTTGAGTTTATATGAAAGATACTCCTTGGACTTCACTTTGTCAAAATGTATCCGAGGGGGTATTTACTTAGTACGAGCCGCCCGTTTCGGGCGGCTCAGCTTGTAGAAAAAGCCTATTGACAGCGCAACGTCGGCGCATTAAATTTCAAAAAGCTTGCATTTGCCAAATGGCAAATGCAAGCGGTTTTTTTGCAGGCATGCGGAGTGCTGCGTAGCAGCACGGAGTATGACTGTCGGAAATTTTAAAATTTTTTAAATAATCAGCTTTGCGTCCACTTTTATATACAGTCTGAAGCCGCCCCAAAACGGGCGGCTTGTAAGTGTCATATGATAAATTAATCGGCTATGCCAATCCCAAAAACTCCTCCAGCGTAAGCCCGCTGTCGTAAACAAGTTTCGCGGTGCTTGCCCCCAAATAACGCAGATGCCACGGTTCGTAGGCATATCCCGTTATATCCTCCTTGCCCTCGGGATAACGGATTATAAAGCCGTATTTGTAGCAGTTGGCGGCAAGCCATTTGCCCTCATCGGTATCACCGTAGGACTGCTCCAGAGAAGATACGTCGATAACAAAACCTGTCTGGTGCTCGCTGTGCCCCGGAACGGCAGACATGATTTCGGCCTTCTCTCTGCCGTCAACCATGCACCAGTAATCGAAAACCTCTACTTGTCTTTCATAGGAGCGGAATCCCGAAACTATGGTCATATCAAAGCCCGAATCTCTTTTCATTCTGACAAAGGCATTGTAGGTGTTCCTGTCAAGACCGTTTCCGTAGTCCTCGGGAAGGCTGATTTCCTTATTGGCGACCAATATTCCGCCAACTGTGGTAAGTCCGTCCTTGACAACGGGTTTAGGCGCGTTGATTTTCACGGTGACTGTGCCGACGCATTTTATATCGCTGAAATCACGCACGTTAATGCAGCCCATGCCCTTGATAACTCCCGCCGAATTTATGCCGAGCTTTCCGTTCAGCTCCAGCCTGCCCATGCTGAGTATCTTCATTTTGCCCGATATTGAGGCGGAGGAGTCTCTTTTCATGTCTACTGTGCCGCGTACATATATTTCTCCGCCCGCCGCGCATTTCAGCTTTCCCTTGACGGTCAGCTTTACTCCGTCCATGATATACAGCCTGCCGCCGTCCCTGACATAAAGCGTTTCGCTTTCGGAAACGACGGTATTTTTACGTATGTACAGGCTGTTTTTGACGTTGTTCACCGTTTCTGCGCTATTCGCTGCGGGAACGGCGGCATCCGTTATATTTCTCGGCAGCCGCGCCGATACAAAAAGCATTGCCGCCATAAGCAGAACGCCCGCGAAAACTCGTATAATATTATTCATTTCGTTAACCTCCGAAAGCATTGACTTTATTTTCGTATAAATTTCATGTCGTATTCAGGTATTCCGTTATCGTCGGAAACAAATCTTTCCGCTTTCATGCGCAGATCGTATTTTTCTCTCAGCCGCGCGATCTCCGACATCATTGGCGAAGCGTGGTGAGCGTCCAGCACCGCCTGATTTTCCCATATATCTATCAGCAGGACCGTTTCCGTATCGCCCATAGGGAAAAAATACTCATAGCGGATATTGCCCTTTTCCGCCCGAATAAGAGCGGCAGTCCCGCCCTGTTCCATTTTTTCCGCGAATTTTCGTGCTCCGCCGTTCTCGCCGGTGTAATACAGATTGACCGCTATCATTTTTTACTGACCCTCCTGTTGATGTATCTCATTTTATTGTAACATTAAAAATCCGTTTTGTCAACCGCCGTTAAGATTTTTTTAGGCAACACCGCACAATCTTTGTGCGGTCAGCATGTAGAAAAAGCCTAATGACAACGCAATGTCGTTGCATGAAATGTCAAAAAGTGCACATTTGCCGTTCGGCAATGTGCACGGTTTCCGGCAGGCATACGTAGTGCTGCGAAGCGGTACGGAGTATGACTGGCGGAAATTTTGAAATTTTTTTAAATAATTAGCCTTAGGTAAACCTTTATATACAGGCTGACCGCACATACTTTGTGCGGTGTTGCCTTAAGAGCAATCGGGGTTAAAAAATTGCGGCTGCCTATTGACAAAACAGGAAAAGTATGCTATAATACAACTGTACTAATACGAATAACACAGATAATACATATATGTATGAAAGAGGTGAGCTGTTATGTTTGAAATAATACTGTCCGGCAAAGCTCCAATTTACGAGCAGCTTTACAACGGTGTTGCCATGCTTATATCCTCAGGAAGGCTCGCGGCGGGGGAGAAGCTGCCGGCGGTTCGTGAGGTCGCCAAGCAGTTGGGGATAAATCCCAATACGGTGCAGAAATCATATTTTCTTCTGGAGCAGGCGGGGCTGATATATTCCATACCCGCAAAGGGAAGCTATGTCAGCGAAAATGCGGACGCTGCCAAAGCGCTGAAAGCGCGGGCGCTCAAAAAGCTGGAGGAAAGCCTTAATGCGGCGTATGATTCGGGTATTTCACTGCAGGAAACCGAGGAATTGGTCGGGCGCGTATGGGGCAGAGCGGTATAAACACACAGACAGGAGAGGTCGGAGTCAAGGGACAGAGCGAAAACCCTATATATTATAATAGTATATGCCTGTTGTTTTAAATGACATTAAAACTTATGATTAACGTTGACGGCTTTGTCCTTTGACTGCGGCTTCTCCTTAAATATCAAAAATAAGGGGTGATTGGTTATGATTGAAATCAAGGATTGCGTAATGTGCTTTGAACGCGGCGAAAACGTGCTTAGCGGTATTTCAATTTCAGTTCCCGAGGGCAGTGCCTACGGGCTTTTAGGCTCGAACGGAGCGGGAAAATCCACGCTGCTGCGGCTTATGACAGGGATATACAAGCCCGCATCGGGCAGCGTTAAGGTCGACGGAGAAGAGGTCTATGACAACGCAAAAATCAAGGAGAGGGTATTTCTTGTGAGTGATGAAACCGTGCAGTTAAACGGCATGACCCTCAGGCAGATGCGCGATTACTACAAGACCTTTTACGGAAGCTTTTCCGACGAGCTGTTTGATAAGCTGCTGGGAACGGTGAAGCTTCCCACGAACAAAAAGCTGATGACATTCTCTAAGGGTATGAAGCGGCAGGCGGCGGTTATATGCGGGCTGAGCTGCAAAACTCCCTATCTGCTGCTGGACGAGGCGTTCGACGGTCTTGACCCTACAATGCGCTCGATAGTCAAGCAGATGCTTATAGACGCCATGCTGGACAGAAAGCTGACGGTGATATTCAGCTCCCATAATATGGCGGAAATGGACGAGTTCTGCGACAGAGTGGGACTGCTGCACGGCGGCAAGGTGGTATTTGACAGGGAGCTTGACAGCGTAAAGGGCAGTATAGTGAAGCTCCAGACATCATTTGACCGCGAAATTACAAAGGCGGATCTCACCGGGATCGATCTGCTCAGCCTTGAAACAAGCGGAAGTGTAACGCGTATCATTGCACGCGGCAACAGCGAGGAGATAGTGCGTGCCGTAGGTAAGCTCTCTCCGAAATTTATCGACGAGATACCGCTGAATTTAGAGGAAATATTCATATACGAAATGGAGGTGCTGGGTTATGACAGCTCTTGTCTCGAAAATTGATTTTCATAATTTCGGTAAATATTATTTTTATAAGTTTAAAAAACTTCGTGCCTGCTTTTTGATACAGATGGTTGCAGCGCTGCTGTCCTATCCGCTGGCGGCAGTTTCCTACAACACGGCGTTGGATTTTTTCAAAAGACTGGATGCGGCGCGTGACGCGTATTATAATGCACCGCCCGGCAGCGGCGACACGCTTTTTGTTACATATCAGGCTTTGAACAGGCAAAACGATATCATGTTAATGCTGTTTATGGTGAGCATGGTCGTTGCGGCGACAGCGCTGGCAGTGATAGTATTTATGCACTTTATAACGCCCCTGATATCCTTTAACTGGCTCTACAAAAAGTCCTGCGCGGATATGGACTACTCGCTGCCCGTTTCCTCCGACGCAAGGTTCTGGGGAGATTTTCTGGCGGGATTTACCGTCGTTGTTCCGCCGCATCTTATCTCAATAATTCTCGGTCTGATAATGGCACAGTCCCTGCACGACTTGAATTTGTATGGCGTTGATGATTTCCTGGAATTCTTGATTCCGCTTTTGTGGACGGGATTTCTCGGGCTTATAATGCTATACAGCCTGACTATACTGATAATGGGCTGCTGCGGTAAAATATTCCATGCGGCAGCTATGCCGATACTGGTAAATATCGCCGTTCCAGTGACGCACTATTTTTTGTTCTGGCTGGGGCAGAACTTTGCGGCGGGAAACTGGTCGTCATCCGCCTATATGAGAATCGAATCTATTTTTGTAACCTCGCCTCTGGGTATGGTTCTGAGCTCGCTTATGGCAGGGTATTATACAATAGAAGGCGTTGATAAGGCGTTACAATACTTTACTCCTATAAACTGTTTCCCGATACAGCAGTCGCGCTATCTTATCCCCGCACTTATTGTAACGGCGCTGTTTATTCTTGCCGCGTGGCTTGTGATAAGGCGGCGAAACGCGCGGCAGGTTGGCGCAAAGGCTTTCGCGGTAAAGCCCGCGCAGTATATAATTCACGGCTTGGCGGCGCTTATGATAGGCACCTTGGCGGCATGGCAGATATCGCTTAATTTTGATGATGTGCTTTTCTTTATGGGTTCAGGATATACGCCGGATATATACGACATAGTAAATATTTATTCGGTGCTTCTGCTGATAGCTGTTCCTGTTGTTTATATTATTCTTGAGTTGGCGGCGGGAGAAGCGAGACGCTTCGGGTGGTCACTTGTACGCTGCGGAGGTACGGCTGCCGCCGTGACCGGAATAACGCTTGCTGTAATGTGCTGTAACGGCTTCGGAACGTTCCTCAGAGCGCCAAACCCGCGGAATGTCGGATTGGTAAACGTCTATCTGAGTGAAGTAAACACAGACGCTTATTTCAATTTTGACTTGACCGAGCGGGAAAATATTGAACTGATAACCCGCCTGCACAATTCCGTTGAAAAGAATTATGCCTATTCAAATATATTTACGGTAGCTGACCGAATTCAAAATAACCCCGACAGCTATCGCGGCGCGATAAGATTAGAGCTTGAATATTACACCTACAACGGATACAGAAAAGATTGCGCCGTTGAGATAAGCGAGGAGACCTATCGGGAGATATTGCGTGAACTTGCGATACCCGAAGCTATGGCTAACAATTGTCTTGATTTTCATAGGGACACCAAGGAGATACTCGGGGTGGTTGATGATAACGCCGATAACACTATCGACGGAAATGGCTTCACACCGTTGGTTAAAAGCGGTCTGACGTTCGAAATGGTGCGCGACGCGATCAGAAAAGACTGTGAAAATGTCACGTTTGAGAAAATGTTCAAATGCGAATCGGGAAATTACAAGAAAACGGTGAGCCTTGCGGTGCTGTGCGGCGAGCGCGAGAGCAATCAGGCGGCACTGCCTACCGGTTATTATTCTACCAATGAAACCGGAAGCGTTACGGTTTACCCGTGGTTTAAAAACACTCTCGCGCTGCTGTCGGAGTATGGGATAGAGGTTGATTTTGGTATTTCTCCCGACGAATATAAGACAGCGTTTATTTTGAAATCACTGCCCGCGGAGGATGGCGATGTGTGGTACTATCAGTGCTATTCCGGCTTGAGAACCAATGTGGAAACTCTCTTTGGTCTTGCGGGTGATGAGAACTACATTTCCTATTATAAGTCAAGGAACTTTCGTACATGGGATTCGGATAAGGGTGAAGAAATTATTCTCCCCGACGGTGAAATTATTAACAATATAAAAACGGAATATCAAAATATACAGGCAGCCAAGATAGACGTTTCTCAGGCGATGGAGCTTTATCCGCTGTGCGGAAGCGTTTACGATGTGGATACGGATTACGGCAGCGATCACTATATTCTCGTGCTGAGCGATATAACCGGTGAGGATCTGGCGGCGTCTAATTGTATAGCCGAGGCAGCATTCTTTTTTATTCCCGCCGAGCATTTTGACAAGGTGTCGGGATTTTTTGAGTAGCTTTTAAAGTATTATTACGGCAGATCCCCCGAAGGTTTTCGGGGGATCGTGCTATAAAAAAGCCTATTGGCGGCGCAATGTCGGCGCATGAAATTTCAAAAAGTGCACATTTGCCATGCGGCGAATGTCAGATTGTATATAGGGGTTGACCATAGGCTGATTATTAAAAAATTTCAAAATTTCTGTTTGTCATACTCCGTTACGCTGCGTTTCACTCCATATGCCTAACGAAAACCGCACACATTTTCAAAATGGCAAATGTGTGCTCAGACTGTATATAAAGGTTGACCTAAGGCTAATTATTTTAAAAAATTTCAAAATTTCCACTAATCATACTCCGCTTCACTTCGTTCCGCTCCGCATGCTTAGCGGAAACCGCGCGCGTTTGCGTTCGCAAACGCGCGACTTTTTGAAATTTCATGCGCCGACGTTGTGGGGCTATAATTTTTTGCTATAAGCAGAATCAGCCAAAAGTTTTGAGAAAATTCCATACATTGTCAGTAGATAACCTATTTATTGGATTATATGTATATATTTTACTTTATTGATGCAGCAAAAAACATTCAATGGTATTATGCAAAATGTAGAAATTCAACAGCGCAAATTGTAATATATGCACAAGGCGGGCGGCGGAATGCCGTATGAAATACCGTCTCACAGGTATTTTTTCCATTTGGTGGTAATGATTATTGACAATGAATATAATCAAAAGTGTGAAAAAATTAAAAAAATTGTTGCAAATTTAATTGAAAAGGTGTATAATAAAAATACGAATGAATTTGTATTGGTATCAGTCCGCCCAAAAACAAGGACGAATCGGCGGGAACGTACAGGGCTGTACACGTTTAATATGGATTAAGGGGAATTACTATGGCTTTATTTGATACTACCGCGTTCCGGATTACGGAGCAGGGTCTGAACGTAATGTGGAACAAAATGCAGATTATTTCGCATAATCTGACCAACGAAAATACGCCGGATTATAACTGCAAGTATCTGGAGTTCAGCGGCATACTGCGTGATAAGCTGCGCTCAAACGGTTCGGTAAAAAAGGAGTTGAGCCTTTCGCAGCGTATTGTTGTGGATTATGCCACTAATGACCAGGGAGATCACAATAATGTGGATCACGATGTTCAGGCGGGTGAGCTTGCCAAAACGCAGACACAGTTCAACACGCTCATCGAGCAGATGAACGGCAGTTTTTCGCGCATAAGAAGCGCAATCGTGACCAAGTAAGGTGGGAGGTAAATCATGGCTTTTCTGAGTTCTCTTAACATTCCGCTTTCCGGTCTGACGGCTGAGCGCTTCAGAATGGATATTATAGCGCAGAACATTACCAACGCCAACGATGTGGCGACCACGCCCGACGAGGTATACAAACGTCAGTTGGTGGTATACGGCGAGGATAAAACCTTCAAGAATATTATACGCACCAAACTGGGTTCGGGTGAGATATGGCATAACAAATACATAAAATACCGCGGTGTTCAGGCTATGCAGGTGGTTGAAGATCCCACGCCCGCGGAGCCTGTCTACAATCCCAGACACCCTTTGGCGGACGAGCTGGGCTATGTGTATGAAAGCAACGTCGACCGGGCGGTTGAGGAGATGGACGCGATACAGGCTTCCGACTCCTACAACGCTATCGCAAACGTTTACGACGTGGTTTTGGCAATGGCGAACAAGGGTCTTACTATCGGCAAGAGCTGATGACCTGAAATTGAACAGCTAAATTTGAAAGGATAGATTACATATGGATTTTACTACGATCGGGCAGGCGCAAAGAATGGAGCGCATGAGCCCTATGCTGCCTATGGACGCGCAGGATCGCGCGGAGCTTGCGATAAAAACCGAAAGCGTTTCGTTTCTGGACGTTTTCAGAGGCATGGTCGATAACGTAATCGAAACAAACGAACAGGTAGACCGCGACGCTATTGACGTTATGCTGGGAAATATCGACAATACCGCCGAGGTTCAGGCAAATATACAGAAGGCAGGGGCGGCTGTCGACCTCTTGGTAGCGGTTAAAAACGAGGTTTTAAGCGCATATAATACATTGATAAATATGCAGATTTAACCGCGATGCCGCGTAAAATAAGCCGGAGGTCATTTTTAAATGAATGAAAGATTAAAAAAGGTGACAACTGTCGTAAAGGATAAGTGGTCGGGTTTTTCAAAGATGGTAAAAATCCTTATCTGCACTGTTCCTGTTGCCATCATTGCGATTATAATTATTCTGTCAATAATACTTAACCACAAGGACAGCGCGACTTTGTTCACCGGACTTACGACCACCGAGGTGAGCGAGATCAGCCGTGTCATCACGGAGCTTGGCGTTACGGACGTTGTGGTAAGGTCGAACGGAGAGATAAAAGTCCCCGAGGATCAGGTGGACTACCTGAGAATGCAGCTGGCGGTTCAGGGTTATCCCAAATCTTCCGACAACTATGATATATGGAATAACGGAGTTGACTTGTGGTCAACGGATTCGGACAAGCGCGAGGTTCAGCGCCAGCAGCGCGAACAGCGTATGGCGGCTTCCATAGCCACGCTGGATGCGGTTCGCACCGCGACCGTTATCTTTGATCCGGGAACGCAGAGCGAATATCTGCTGGCAAGCGACGAGAAAGAGCCGAGCTGCTCTATCACACTGCGCCTGGTTGACGATATGGAGCTTAAAAACTCGGAGGTTCGCGCGATATTCAGCCTTGTTACAAGCAGCGTTTCGGGCATGACCAACGATAATGTGAAAATCGTGGACACCAAGGGGCGCGAGTACAGATGGATATCCGAGGAGGAAGAGCTTAACGGAGAAAGAGACGCATCGGGTACGTTGGTTGCGGCAAAAAGGCTTTCGTTTGAGAACAGCTACCGTCAAGCTATCATGAGCAGTCTTAAGAACTTTTTTGATACTGCTTTCGGAGACGGTAATTATTCTGTGAATGTTACCGCCAGACTTAATTACGACGCGAAAAAGTCTAAGGATGAATATTACTACACAGACCGCGAAGACGGAATGGGTATTCCGGAGCATGAGAATCATGTGAGAGAGGGCGCTACCCTCGATGAGAACGGCAATGTTGTCGGTGTTACTCCCAACGGAGACCTTTCGCCGGATTATCCCACAATAGCCGATATAGAGGATGGAGAGGGCTATTACTACGCCAAGGACGAAACACAGTACGACGTTTCCCGTCTGGTTACCGAGATAGAAAAGGACGGCTACGAAATAGAGAGCCTGACGGCGGCGCTTATGCTTAACACAAATACGCTGACAATAGCGGAACGGGAAGCATATTCGGATATTCTTGCCAAGGCGGTTGGAACATCAATTGATAATGTATCGGTGTTTAATACGGTGTTCCCGTTGCCCGGCGGAGGCGGTTCCACATCGGAAAACCGTACGCCTATCTACATAAACGGTCAGGACGGCTATCGCAATCTCTTGCTCTATGTGGTTATCGTTCTGGGCGTGCTGCTGATACTGCTTCTTATTCTGTCGCTCTTCATGAGCAAGTCCCGCAAGCGCAAGATCCGCCGCAGACAGGAAGCTGCTCTGGCGGCAGCGGCGGGCGGCGGAACGTTGGGTATGACCGCGCAGGAGCCGCAGGTTCCCGAGGAAATAGATTTCAACATCGCAAGCCTTACCGAAGAAGCGGGCAAGGAGTCCAGAGAAACCATTCTCAAGCGCGAGATCGCGGATTTCACACAGAACAGTCCCGAAATTGTCGCTATGATTATCAAGAATATGCTTCGCGAGGAATAGTTCCGTATCGCATTGGGAGGGAGTCTGAATGGCTAATAACAGTAATCCGGGGGAGCTTTCGCCAACCAAGAAAATTGCGTTGGTGCTTGCCTCCATGGGCGCGGAAAACGCGTCGCAGATATACAAGCATTTATCCGATGATGAGGTTGAGGCAATCTCCGTGGAGCTTGCCCGTATGGAATATCACCCCCTTGAAACGGTGGAGGAGGTCCTCAACGAGTTCTATGAGCTGTGTCTGACCCAGAAGGTGGTTACCGAGGGCGGCATGGACTATGCGAAGGAAATTTTGGAAAAGGCTTTTGGCGAAGAAGCGGCAACTACTCTTCTCAGCCGCATCACCAAGCAGCTTAAGACCAAATCCTTCGATTTTGTCCGCAAGGCGGACTATAAAAACCTGCTCGCCATCGTTCAGAACGAGCACCCGCAGACCATTGCGCTTATTCTGTCTTATGCCAGAATAGACCAGGCTTCGGCAATATTGTCCGAGCTGCCCAAGGAGAAGCGCGTGGAGGTTGTGGAGCGCATAGCGCTGATGGACAGAGCATCGCCGGAGATAGTAAAATCCATCGAGCAGCAGCTTGCTAAGAAGTTTGCGAGCCTTGCCACGACCGATTCCATGGAGGTCGGCGGTATCAACTATGTTGCTGAGATCATGAATAATGTTGACCGCGCTACGGAGAAGTACATATTTGACGAGCTGACAGTCCGCGATCAGAAGCTGGCTGACCTTATAAAGCAGAAGATGTTTGTTTTCGAGGACATTGTTTCGCTGGACTCCATGGCTATTCAGGAGTTTGCGAAGCAGGTGGATACAAAAGATCTCGCGGTTGCCCTCAAGGGTTCCACGCAGGAGGTTGCGGAGTGCATTTTCGCCAACATTTCCTCCCGTGCGCGCGAGAGCCTGCAGGCGGATATCGAATATCTGCACAATGTCAGAATGCGCGACGTCGAGGAAGCGCAGCAGCGTATCGTCGGTGTTATCCGGCGGCTTGAGCAGGAGGGTCTTATTACCATCTCTCATGGCGGCGGCGACGAGATTATTGCTTAAAACGGCAAAAGCCGATAAAAACAGCCTTTTGGCAGCTTGAAAACGGAGGTATGGCAGTTGTCGGTATTAAAAAGGAACTCCGTTTGCTATGGCGGCGGTGTGGATATTTCAAACACGCTTGAGCTGCGCAGAACGCAGGAGACTGTTTCCGAGGAGGTGCGGGAGGATATCCCGCCTGTTCCCGAGGAGATTCAGGAAAACCGCGAGGAGCTTCTGGACATCCGCGAACGTGAGCTTGCTGAGCGCGAAGCGGCGGTAGCCGCACAGGAGCGTGAGCTTGCCGAGCTTAAGGAGCTTTACATAGAACAGGGCAAAACAGTCATTCTTGATGCAAAGCAGCGTGCGGAAAGCATAACCAAAACCGCGCAGGAGAACGCCGCAAAAATAGTTTCCGAAGCAGAGCAGAACCGCGAAAGTGTGTATATCAAGGCTAAGGCGGAGGGCTATGAGCAGGGGCGCATAGAGGGTGTTGATGCTTGTCTGGCAGCGGGTCAGGACGTTCTTAACGAGGCGAGGGCTTTTACTGAAGCCATCAACGCTGAAAAGGAAGAGCTGTTCTCCCGTTATGAAAAGAATATTTTTGAAACCGTGATGGCTATCGCCAACAAGGTAACGCTGGACAGTATGAGCACAAAGGACGGCACGGCGGCAAAGAAGCTTATAAAAAAAGCCGCCAAAGAATTCAGAAACTCGCAGCTTATCCGAATAACTCTTGATAAAAACGGCGCCACGGAGGAGCTTGCGGGAGATTATGAGTATCTTAAACAGCTGTGCGGCGGCATTGCCGATGTCGAGGTGGAGCTTCTGCCCGACGCGGAGCGCGGAACAGTGATAGTTGACAACGGCAGCGAGATAACCGACGCCGGAATACAAACGCAGCTTCGCATGATACAGGAGATAGGCGGCGGAAAATTCCGCGGCAAGAAAGCGAAATCGGCAAATTCGTCCTCACAGGAGGATTAAGCCCGAAACGGAGGAAAGCGCAGTGACCTTGGATTTTGAGGCGTTCCGAAGGGACATAGCCAAAAGCGATACCTTCCGCTACATGGGCAAGATAGAGAAGATAGTCGGCATGACTATTGAGGCAAGCGGTCCCGCGTGTAATATCGGTGATGTGTGCCGCATATTCTCAAAGGATATGCAGAGCTTCATAAAGGCGGAGGTCGTGGGCTTCAACAAGAGCAACATATTGCTTATGCCCTATACCGAGATAGAGGGAATAGGTCCCGGCAGCATTGTTGACAATACGGGAGATAAGCTTAACGTCCGAGCGGGCGAGGGGCTTATAGGAAGAATTATTGACGCGACGGGAAATCCGTTGGACGGCGGAGAGGAAATTTCCTATACCGAGGAGGTTTCCATCTCGGGAATACCGGTAAACCCTTTTACAAGACCGCCGATAAAAGAAACCATAGAGCTTGGCGTTAAGGCTATCGACGGAATGCTTACAATGGGTAAGGGTCAGAGAATGGGCATTTTCGCAGGCTCTGGCGTCGGAAAATCCACGCTGATGGGCATGATAGCGCGAAAGGTCAAGGCGGACGTGAATGTTATCGCCCTTGTGGGGGAGCGTGGACGCGAGGTGCGCGAGTTTATAGAGCGCGATCTCGGAGAAGAGGGAATGGCGCGGTCGGTCCTGGTCGTGGCTACTTCTGATCAGCCCGCTATGATGAGAAGCAAGTGTCCACTTACTGCAACCGCAATCGCGGAGTATTTCATGAAGCAGGGCAAGGATGTGCTGCTGATGATGGACAGTCTTACGCGATACGCCATGGCGCTGCGCGAGGTGGGTCTGTCAACGGGCGAACCGCCCATAGCGAGAGGCTACACCCCTTCGATTTACAGCAATATGCCCAAGCTGCTTGAAAGGGCGGGTAACTTCCCCGAAGGCTCTATAACAGGCATATACACGGTTCTTGTTGAGGGTGACGACACCAACGAGCCTATCGCGGATACGGTGCGTGGTATTATTGACGGGCATATAATCTTGTCAAGAAAAATCGCGGCGCAGAACAGATATCCGGCGATTGACATATTGGAGAGCGTTTCGCGTCTGATGAGCGAGATCGCGACCACAGAGCACAAAGACGCGGCGGGGCAGCTGAGAAATCTGCTTTCGTTGTACACAAGCAATTACGACCTTATCTCCATCGGAGCTTACAAGCACGGTACAAACCCCGCTCTGGACGAGGCGATAAGGAAGATTGACAAGATTTACGGCTTTCTTATGCAGTCCGTGAACGAATCCTTTACTTTGGAGCAGTCCATACAGCTCCTTATTGAAGCGGTTTCGGACGATAAGCAGGCTTGATATCATGGCTGACGGCAGTTGAAAAGGGGTGTTGCTTTGAAGAAATTTCACTTTTCCCTGCAAAAGCTGATGGATTTCCGTCAGCAGGAGCTGGATAAGCAGAAGAACACACTGGGAGCGCTTCAAGCAGAGCTGCGTAAGATACACGAGGACGCGGAGCATATACGCGCCGAGCTTGAGGAGCAGAGCGCCGAGCTTGTAAGAATATGCTCAAGGGGCGCACAGGCATACGACATAGCAAACAGAAAGCGCTATATAGTCACACTTCAGCAGGAGATTCACGCCAAAGAGCTTCAGGCGCTCAAAAAGCAGGAGGAGATCGACAAGCAGCTGAATGTTGTGGTTGAGGCTACCAAGGACGTTAAGACACTTGAAAAGCTGGAGGAAAAGCAGCTTGAGGAGTACAGAAGCAAGGAAGTCAAGGAAAACGAACAGTTTATCGAGGAGTTTGTAAGCGGACAGACGGTTCGCAGCAGCGCGGTATAACGGTTTGGTTTTACAGTGAGATATCTCGGCATATGCCTTGATATATACTATATTAAATAGAAAGCGAGGTGAAAAATAAGTGGCGGTATCACTTAGCACAGGCGGGTTTTTTATGAGCGAGTTCATGATTTCCGATGCGGCTCTCGCGACAAGAATGCAGGAAATGCAGGAGCAGTCGACGGATTTTGCGGCGCTTCTGAACGGATTTGACAATACGGAGAAATCCGAAGCGGTAAAGCCGGGAGAGGTAAACCAGCCCAAACAGGTTGAATGCGGTCAGAACGCGCAGCCGGACAGTCAGCCGTCGGAGGAAAGCACCGAGATCAAGTCAGTGGAAGTTTCAAAGGACAAAAATGTTGAATCCAAGGACAGCGAGGATAAATCTGAGGGCAAGAATGCCACAGCGGAGCAGATGACCTTTGCGGTGCTCCATGCGGTTGAGATCGACAGTGAGATATCCGCGGAATTTGAGGAGATCACTGCTTCCCTCACGGAGAGTGCGGAAATCGAAGAGATTGTTCCGGTGGTATCCCTTGACGGCGATACGGAAGCTATTGTGCCTGTTCAACAGCAGGCTGTTTCCGAAACGGCGGAAAGCGGCGTCGAGGTTTCTCGGCAAACAGTTGATAACGAGCAAAGCGCAGAGTTTGATATGCCCGAATTGACTGAAATTCTCAAATCGGTTGACACCGAGGATAGCGCAGAAATACCGACGCAGCAGATCAGCACGGACAATTCCGAAGAAGCGGCGGTGATGGAAACGATTGTTTCAGAAACGCCGATGGCTGTTGAGGAAAACCCGCGTGAGGTCGCAGTTAAGCATGAGGCATCCGAAAAGGTGCAGAATGTCAGGATCGAAGACGGAACGGAAGAGATTCCCGTAAATGAAAACGTCAAGGACTTTGCGGACGCGGAAGTACCTGCGGAGGTAACGGCGCAGGCAGCGGAAACGGTAACGGCAGAGTTCAGCGCAAAACCGACGGGCGAGATAAAATCCGAAAACAGGCAGGCAAAGATCGAGCCGATATCCGAGGAGAATGCAGGGCCGATCGAGGCAGGCTATTCCGTAAAGAGTACTGCAAACGCACAGACCGAGGGTGAAAACGGCGGCACAGATATGTCGGGTTCGCAAAAGGGCTTTGAGGCATTTGAGAGCGCTTTTGAAAAGGGAGAAATATCCGCTCCCGAGGCTCATACGGTGACCCGCGAGATACCCGTTAGGTCGGAGCAGTCCGAGGAAAAGGCGGAAATCGCGCAGCCTTTACGCGTTGAGCAGCCCGAAGAGCGGCATAATGCACGGCGCACGGCAGATTCCAAGATAACCTCTGTTACGGAGGAGCTGGAAATGCTTAAAAACGCCAAGACCAAGAATGCTCAGACGTTTGAAAAGGCGAATGTATCCACCGAAAGTCCCCTTAATGCTGACACGCCGATTTTGCTTACAAGAGCTGACGGCGAAAGAGTTGAGGTAAGACCGAACGAGATTATCGAGCAGGCGACCGCAAAGCTGATCGAAACGGCTCAGACCATGAAGGAACAGGCAACGGAGTACAGTCTGGTGCTCAATCCCGAGGAACTGGGCAGGATCGTGGTAAAGCTTGTAAAGGCGGCGGACGGCGCTGTATCTGTATCCATCGCGGCGGACAACACCCGCACACAGCGCATTCTTGAGCAGCACAGTGCGGCAATGCAGGAAAATCTGCGCGACAGCGGCGTAAAGCTTGAGGGCTGGCAGATGGTTCGCGAGTCCGAACAGGAAACCTACGCGCAGGACTACAACGGCAGCAGCAAAAATCCCTATTACCGTGAGGAAAATCACTCACAAAGCGAGCGGGAAAGCGAAGAAACCAATTTCGCGGACCTTATAGCTTCAATGTAAATCAATGAAAGGAGGAAAAATATGGCGGTAAACAATATGGCGGTAAATGACTTGGGAAGAGTGCTTACGGGCGACGAACAGGTCAAGTACAATCATGAGAAGTACAAGGAAAAATTCAAGGACGCCAATGCGGATCTGGTAAACGCCGAAACCTTTTTGGCTCTTCTTGTGGCGGAAATGACCAATCAGGATCCTCTCGAGCCTACCTCCAATACCGAGTTTATCACCCAGATGGCGCAGTTTTCTCAGCTGCAGTATCTACAGGATTCGAGCAGCTACTCGATGTCAAACTACGCTTCATCGCTTGTCGGAAAAACGGTCACGGTTTCCAAGATGGACGGCACGGAGAAGGTAAATACAACCGGTGTTGTCACCGAGGTCAAGAAGGTCGGGGACGAGTTCAAAATAGTTGTCAACGGTGTGAATTTTGACCTGAAGAGCATACAGTCTATAGCCGATACCAATACCGTTTCAAAGCCTACGGACAACACGAATATCGGAGAGCTTATAACAAAGGCTTCGTTGATGATAGGGCTTTATGCGCATGCTTCAAAGAAGGTTACCGGCGAAGACGGCGAAACTGTCAAAAATACAGAGGGCTTTATTGAGTCGGTAAAGGTCAAGGACGGCGCGGTCAAGGTAGTTATCGGCGGCGAGGATTACAGCCTGGACGAGATCACCGAGGCATATCAGGCAGTGATAGTTCCCGAGCCCGGAGAACCGGATGACGGAACAGACCCCGATAATGACGGCGATAAGGTGGACACGGATAACACGGTAGATACCGATACGGATAACGGTACCAATGCCGATGACACCACCGACAAGACGCTTGAATCGCAGTCTGCGGCGGCAGCGGCGGAAATGCTTCACGCGGTAAGGCATATCGAGGCGGAAAACGAGGGAGCGGATCTGACCGATCTAAATGCCGAAGGTTTAGATACAGATCTTTAAAAAACGGCACGGAGGCTGATAATATGCTTATAAGCGAATATCTTGCGCTCCGAAATCAAGTCAGTGTAACAACCGGCAATCCGACCGTAAATCTTCCCGAAACAAAGCAGCCCGAGGGCGAGAGCTTTGCTGAGGCGCTGCGGTCAAAGATAAACGAGAAGCAGGGCGTTGAGTTCTCAAAGCACGCAATACAGCGGCTGGAGGAGCGCAGCATAGACCTTGAGGCTGGAAATACCTTAGAGCGGCTCAATAAGGGAGTAGAGATAGCCGCGGACAAGGGAAGCAGCGAAACGCTCGTTCTGGTTGACACAACGGCATTTGTAGTGAGCGTGAAAAACAATAAGGTAATCACCACCTTGTCCAATGAGGACTTAACGGGAAATATATTTACAAACATAGATTCCACCGTTATAATGTAAGCAGACGGACCTTTACGGAGTTTGCGCGGGGTCTGCGAATGAGACCCCGCGGACGGTGAGAAAAACATCTTTTGGAGGTCAATATAAAATGTTGAAATCACTTTATTCGGGCGTATCCGGACTTCAGACACATCAGAAGAAGATGGACGTTATCGGTAACAACATCGCTAACGTAAACACAACCGGCTACAAGTCGACGGTAGTAACCTTTGCAGACATCTACTATCAGACACAGAGAAGCGCGTCCGCCGCAACCTCGACACTCGGCGGCATCAACCCCAGACAGGTCGGCTACGGCGTTAAGATGAACAGCGCTACGCCCAATCTCTCCAACAACGGTTATGCTTCGACTGATGACAAGTACAGCATGGCGCTTGACGGCAACGGCTTCTTCCAGGTAATGGACAGCGCGGGCAATATCAGATATACCAGAGCGGGCGTGTTCCATGTGGATGACGACGGATACCTTGTAAATGAGAGCGGTATGCACGTTCTCGGTATTTCCGGCGAGAGCCAGGGTCAAGCTCCCGATTCGCAGATAATCAGACTGGTAGTTCCCGATACCAATGCAAAGTGCTCCAGCGCTACCAAGAAGATCAACGGAGTAAACGTAACGCTTTCCGTTTCCGCTCCTTCCGACAACACCAATATGTCGGTATCCTTTGTTAATTCCGAGTATCCTTTCGCGACATATGCGAACGGCATACTTACCGTGAATATGAACATGGATAAGCAGTATAACTCCGAAACCGATTTCCAGAACGCGATAAATGACGCGCTGAACGCGGGCGGAGTTACCCTTCCCGATGATGTGGAGATTATTTTTGAGTTCGAGTCTATCCCGAATAATCCCGAGGCGGTTGCGGCTACGAATACAGTTACATGGACATACAGCACTCCCAACTCCACCGCGGATATCTATGCGGGATACGAGTACACAAGCAACAGCGGAGCTACAAGTACAAAGTACGCACAGATAGCGTTTGCCACTCCCGAAGTACCCACTACCGCACAGGTTGAACTGAACTACGACCCCGGCGCGGCAGTCGGCACTGCTCCCGTTGTAAATTATGACGGCACAAACTGGCAGATCACCATAAACGCGAATACGGCTATTGCCGATGTAAATAAAGCAATAAATGATTTTATTGACGCCCAGGCAACCGCAAATCCCGATGTTGAGATTCCTAAGCTGACCTGCACGACATTTGTATTCCCCGCGAACTACGGAACTACCGACAACAGACAGGCGGCATATGACGCTCTCGTTGCGGCGAACGGCAGCAACAGCATGCAGCTGCAGGGCGGTAAGGATGTTCCGATTGACGTATCGTTTGACGTAACGGAAGCGGGCGCGTATGCCAACGACTATAAGATAACATTTGCTTACTCATCTACCTACGGTGAGGGAAAGACCAAGGCGGTCTGGGATGAGAATAATCTGACTATCACGATCAATAATTCCACTACGGTAGCGGAGATACAGGCTGCAATCGACGAGGCAGCGGCAGGCAATGACAAGAAGAAGCTCATTATGTCCGGTCTTGACCAGCTTGACGGAATGAACGCGGGCGAGAGAAAAGCAATGTTTGAAGGTAATCCTTCTATGTCGCTTGGAGATGGCGACGACAGCTTCTTTACAAAGTGTCTCAAGTCTTTGTCCACTTTCAATCTGACCGACGGTCGCTACGGCTCGGCGCAGACATGGGGCAACCTGTCCGATGTAACCATTCAGCAGGACGGTACTATCGTCGGTTACCACGCGGTTCACGGCTATATGGATCTTGGCAGAATCGATATTGCAACCTTTGATAACCCCAACGGTCTGTCGCAGATTGGCGGCACGATGTTCGCGGAAACTGTTTCGTCGGGTTCTCCGATTCTTAATATCGCCGGTCAGGGCGGCGCGGGCAACGTCCTTTCGGGCGCTCTCGAAATGTCCAACGTAGACCTTTCTCAGGAGTTTACCGATATGATCACCACACAGAGAGGCTTCCAGGCAAATTCCAGAACCATCACGGTTTCGGATACCCTGCTTGAAGAGCTGCTCTCGCTCAAGAGATAATTGATTGGTTCGGCTTGCCGCGGAGTGCTCCGCGCTTCGCGGCACATTGCTGATGTTTGAGGATTATATGATTTTTTTAACAAAGCTTGACGGCAAGCAGTTCATGCTTAATGAGCAGATGATCGAGATCGTCAATGAAACTCCCGATACGGTTATCGTGATGTCCAACGGGCACAGCTATATTGTCCGCGAAAGTATGCGGGAGCTGAACGATAAAATTTCCGAATACAATAGACAGCGCCGCAGAGCCGCACTTCACAGGCAAAGCGACAGCGACGGGTCTTTGACATAATTGCGCGGCTTCGCGGGGGACAGGCTTACATGCCGCACCTTAAGGCAGCTTTACAGCGCGAAAATAAATACAAAGCGAGGGGTATGTTTTGAATATTTCACTTATCGTAGGCTGGGTAATGGCTTTCGGCCTGATTCTCTGGGGAATAATAGGCGGCGGTGATATAGGCGACTTTATCGAAGGTCAGTCGCTGGCAATCACCGGCGGCGGTGCAATAGCTTGCCTTATTGCGTCGTATCCGCTGTCTTATCTGGCTGGAGTTCCCAAAAAACTTATATTGGCATTTTTGCCGAAAAAATATTCTCCCGAAAAGTACATACAGCAAATCGTGGAATATGCTCAGACAGCGCGTTCAAAGGGATTGCTGGCGCTTGAAGAAAGTGCCAATCAGTGTCCCGATCCGTTTATGAAGTCCAGCCTTATGCTGATAGTTGACGCGAATGAGCCTGAAAAAGTTCGCGCCATGCTTGACGACGCTATCAACTTCATGTGCGACCGCCATGAAAACGGACGTGCATTCTTTGAGAAGGGCGTTGCGCTGTTCCCCGCTTTCGGTATGCTGGGTACGCTGGTAGGTCTTATAAACATGCTTGCTTCAATGGACAGCAATCCGGATGGGTTGGCAGGCGGTATGGCAACGGCGCTTATTACGACGTTCTACGGTTCACTGTTCGCGAACGTATTGTTTGCGCCGATTGGTATGGCACTGAAAAATTCTCATGAAGACGAACTTCTTTGTATGCAGATCATAGAGGAAGGCGTATTGGCTATAGCCGCAGGTTCAAACCCGCGGTATATCCAGGAAAAGCTGGAGTTTATGCTTCCCAAGAGCAAGCACGCGGACGCTCAGAAGAAGAAATAAATTCATGACCTTTGTCTGATAAATGGCTTGATTATATTGTTTCCATAATTTTAATGGCAAAATCGCCAAAAAGATACAAGAATTTTTGGCAAATATAATGCAAAAAGTATTTGCAAATTGGTTTAAAATATGTTATAATATATTAGTTGATTGGGTCTTGAATTTGACATTTGAGATAAAGGAGGAGAGCGGAGTTGGCTAAACGTCAGAAAAAATTTGAAGAGGATCACAGTAATGACTGGCTGAATACCTATGCGGACATGGTTACGCTGCTGCTTACATTCTTTGTTATGTTGTATGCTTCCTCCAGCATTGATGATCAGAAATGGCAATATATTTATCAGGCTTTCCAGTCGCGCGGAAAGTTTTTGAATGAGTATGTGCGCTCGCCCGACCCCGTTGCGGAAAACGGCGAGGGCGTTACCGACGATAACCCCAACACCAACGGCGGTGACGGTGAGATGCCTCAGAGCTTTGACAAGCTGTATGTATTCTTGTCGGAATATGTGGAGGAAAATGACCTTTCCGACCAGATTGCCGTGGATCAGGGCGCGGCACATATAACAATACGTTTTGACGACGATATTTTCTTTGATCCCAACAGCTACGTGCTGAAGGATGAGGGGCGTGAGGTGCTCAACGGAATGGGGCCTGGATTGAAAGCAGCCGAAAGCTTTATCCGTACCTGCACCGTAACGGGTCACACCGCTGCGGCGATATCCGCCGCGAACGACTGGAGTCTTTCGTCGGAGCGCGGAAGCAGTGTTGCTACTTTCTTGGAATATCGCAGTTTTCTTCCCACAAGTAAGCTGAGGGTGCGTGGTTATGGCAGCACGGAACCGATAGCGGACAACTCCACGCCCGAGGGACGCGCGGAAAACAGACGTGTTGAAATAATGCTGCTTGAGAATAAGGTTGAAAGCGAGTACAGTGTTGATGAAATACAAGATATACTGCTTTATGACTATGGTCTGGACTTTAGCCAGTTTGATCCCGACGGCGACCGTAACAATGATGAACCCAAGCTTCCTGACGGCTCAACGCAGTTGATTATAGACAATATTGAGGAGCGCTTCCCCAATACGGACGCAAGCTCGATTGGGTATGAGGGTCCTGTTGCGATAGGTGATTACAGCAGCTTCTTGGTGGCCGTGGACAGCGAGCCCTCGGGTGATGATAACGCGGGCGATGGAGCGGATAATGCCGCTGCCGACAGCGAATAAAATTTCAATAAAATTTGAGAAGGGGGGATACTGATGGCTGACGTTTTGACGCAGGCTCAGATCGATGAAATGCTGAAAAACGTTGCGATGGGTGCTGACCCCGTTGTTACGGTGAATGAGGAGACTAAAGTCAAGGAGTATGATTTCAGAGCTCCTAAGAAATTTACAAGAGAACAGCTGAAAATTCTTGACAGTATCTTTGAGAACTACGCGAGACTTCTTTCCTCGTATCTTACAGGTCTGCTAAGACTTTATTGCAGCGTATCGCTTGTAAATATCGAGGAGCAGAGATACAGCGAGTTCAACAACGCTTTGCCGGACTATGTTATGATGGGCATGGTCGACATGGGTATCATAAATGACGAGGTAAGCGAAACAGATATCATCATACAGGTATCCAATGCTATAACCTACACTATGATAGACCGTCTTCTCGGCGGAAAGGGAGAGTATCGCGATGTAAACCGCGACTTTACCGAGATTGAGATAACTATTATGTCGGACATTATGGCGGCTTTGTCAAATCTTCTGAAAGAGCCGTGGATGTCACACATAGAGCTGGAACCCAGGCTGATAGGCATCGAAACCAATTCCCGAGTCGTTCAGACAATAGGTCATGAGGACACGGTAATCATTGTCGCGCTGGAGGTTGAGGTAAACGGAGTAAAGTCAATTATTTCTGTATGCATTCCCGCGATAAACCTCGATGAGATCATGGGCAAGTTTATACCGCGTTATACCGGCTCAAGAAAAAAGACCGATAAACACCGCGAAACGGAGCGTCGCGATACAATACTGAACGGAATCAGTACAACAGACTTGGAAATCAAAGCCGTGCTCGATGAGATAAATCTTGATCTGTACGAGGTTCTGACGCTCCAGGTGAATGACGTTATACCGCTTAATAAAAATATAGCATCAAATATCACTATAAAGGTTGGTGACAGGGTTTGGTGCGATGGCAAGATGGGTACATACAATAATAAGAAAGCGGTAATGATTGATAATTTTATTGAGAATTGAGGTATAATTTCTGATGGCTAACGAAATGGAAAACGAGTTCAGCACCTATGAAATTGATGCGGTCGGCGAAATAATGAATATTAGCATGGGTTCGGCGGCTACTGCGGTTTCCGAGCTGCTGAACGCAAAGGTGTGGATTACCACGCCCGTTGTCAAGGCGGTCAAAGTCAGTGATTTGAATTATGATAACCTTGAGCCTGCTATCTGCGTTAAGATTGTTTATGTCACCGGAATTACGGGATTGAACATGATCATACTCAAGCAGGACGATGTTCAGCTCATGTTAAATCAGCTGCTGGGTAATCCGTTGGTAATTTCGCCCGACTTTGAGTTTGACGAGATGAACATAAGCGCTGTCAGCGAGGTAATGAACCAGATGATGGGCGCCTCGGCGACCGCCCTGTCGGATCTGCTCGGCATGACGGTGGACATCTCAACTCCCACGCCTTACATAATTGAGCAGGCTAACTTCGGCGACCTTTGCGAGATGGGCAGCGATGAAAACGTTATTGCGGTATCGTTCAACCTAACGATAGACGGAGTAATGAACAGCGAGTTCATGTCGGTATTGTCGGTTGAGCTTGCAAAGACGCTTTCCAAGAAGATGATTGACCAGTTTAAGGTTGAGGAGGAGCAGAAGGCTGCTGCAGCTGCAGCAGAGGCAGCAGCTGCTCAGGCGGCGCAAGCTCCTGCGGCTCCGCCGTCGATGCCTGCCCAGCCTCAGATGCAGCAGGGTCAGCCCGGGCAGCCTATGCCGCAGGGACAGCCTATGCAGCAGCCAATGTATCAGCAGCCGGCGTATCCGCCGCAGGGAGGATACGGTTATCCCAACCAGTACGCGGCATACGGAGCATATCCGCCGCCTCTGCCGCCTGTAAATATACAGAACGCGCAGCTTCATCAGTTTGACAATGTGGATTTCGGGCTGCCTTCGGATCAACAGGACAACCTTAAGCTGCTGATGGGTGTTCCGCTTGAGATCAGCGTTGAGATCGGCACGGCAAAGAGAAAGGTAAAGGAGATCCTTGAGTTCTCTCAGGGCACGATTATTGAGCTTGAGCGCCAGGCGGGTGCGCCGGTCGACGTGGTGGTAAACGGCAACCTTATTGCAAGAGGCGATGTAGTCGTTATTGACGATAACTTTGCGGTAAGAATTACCGAAATAGTTAAGTCAAAATTCATGGACAGTCTTGGTAGAGAATAAAATACTACCGATAAACCTTTAAATTTTTTCATTAAGGAGAAAAAGTAATGGACACAAAGATTTTACTGGTAGACGATGCGGCTTTTATGAGAATGCTCATAAAGGACACTTTGACGAAAAACGGCTACACCAATATTCTTGAAGCTGCCGACGGAGCTATTGCCTGTGAGGTATATGCAGCAGAGAAGCCGGATCTCGTCATTATGGACATAACCATGCCTAATAAGACAGGCATTGAGGCTCTTAAGGAGATTAAGGGCAGCGATCCTATGGCTAAGGTTGTTATGTGTTCCGCTATGGGACAGGAAGCAATGGTTGTTGAGGCTATCAAACTGGGCGCTCTGGACTTCATCGTTAAGCCCTTCAAGCCCGACAGAATTCTTCAGACCGTTAAAAAAGTCCTCGGCTGATCTACCCAAATATCTCAAGGCGGGGGAAGAAAATCCCGCCTTTTGATGTTTTTCATATCCAATAAAATCCTGATAAAAAGGCGGATCATGGCAGAGCGTTTTGAGGGAACATATCCCGCGAGACGCACGGCGAAGGGAGAAAAACAGTGGAATATTTCCAGATGATAATGGCGCTGCTCGGCGTTCTGGCGTTGGTGTTTCTGCTGTTCTGGATAATGAAAAGGTTCAACAACCGAGTTGCGCTATCCGACAGCAAAAACATGAAGGTCCTTGAGAGGATAAACCTCGGACCCGACAAGATGCTGCTGTTGGTGAGCGTGTGCGGAAAGTGCATGGTGCTCGGCGTGACGTCTAACCATACGGAAAAGATATGCGAGCTTGAGCAGTCGGAGGAGGAGCTTACAAAGCTGCCCGAGGGCGGTAATCCGTCATTCGGGGAGAGCTTTAAGATCGTCCTCGGAAACATGATGAACAAGAAAAAGTAACGGGAGGGACAGTTTTGGTAAAACGTTTGCTTGAAGCGGATAAAAAGCTTGTCCTGAAATTTGCTTTGTCGCTTTTTTTGACGGTTTTTCTGACGGTAATGTTCTTCAGCCTGCGGGCATACGCGGTGAACAGCTCACAGCCGACCGATCCCGCGAATACGCAGGAAACATCGGAAACCGCGGAGCTTCCGGAATATTTGGATACCGATCCCGAGGATGTGGGCGACAGCCCAACGGCATCGATCTTGCAGCAGGTCATAGGAGTGGACGCTTCCCAGCCGCTGGAGATAATCATTCTGCTGACGATAATCGCGCTGCTGCCGTCGCTGCTGATAATGATGACTTGCTTTACGCGTATTGTTATCGTGCTGAGTTTTTTGCGAACGGCAATGCAGACGCAGAACACGCCGCCGAACATGGTAATCACGGGAATGGCGCTGTTCCTTACATTATTTATAATGGCGCCGGTTTTTTCGGAAATGAACGAAATAGCCTATCAGCCGTATGTTAATGAGGAGCTGACCACAGAGGAGGCGCTGAACGCGGCGAGCGTTCCCTTAAAGCGCTTTATGATAAAGCAGACCTCTAACGACAACATAATGTTCTTTGTTGGATTGTCGCAGCTTGAAGAGCCGGAGGGCGGCTATACCGAGGAGTATATCGAAAACGACCTGCCGCTGACGGTAATAGTGCCGTCATTTATGATAAGCGAGCTTAAGCGCGCATTCCAGATGGGATTTCTGATATTCATACCGTTCCTTATCATTGATTTGGTGGTGGGAAGTACGCTGATGAGCATGGGTATGATGATGCTTCCGCCCGCAATGATATCGATGCCGTTCAAGATACTTATTTTTGTTCTGGCGGACGGCTGGAATCTGCTGATAGGCTCGGTGGTATCCAGCTATAACTGGTAGCGTTGCCGGTGTTTGATTTCGCATAAGGAGAGGCTTTATGACAACGGATATTGTTATTGAAATATTCCGCGAGGCGGTCATGCTGGCGTTTAAGCTGGCACTGCCGGTTTTGTTGGTGGCAATGATAGTGGGCTTGGTTATCGCCATTCTTCAGGCGGCCACTCAGATTCACGAGCAGACGATATCCTTTGCGCCGAAAGCGGTGGCGGTAGGGCTGACGCTGTTCTTTCTCGCTCCTTGGATGATACAGGAGAGTGTGGACTTCGTCAACTTCATATTTGAGAAGATAGCGGCAATACCAATAACTTGAGGAAAAAAAAGTGTCGGAAATATGGACTGTCGTACAGACGAACCTTATAGTTTACGTTATGGTGGCGTTCCGTGTCAGCGGTATTTTCACCTTTAATCCGATATTTTCCCGCGCGGGCGTGCCGAATAATATTAAGGTCGGCGGGTCGCTGCTGATGGCGTTGGTTATGACGGCGGGAGGGGGATTTGATTACACTATGCCCGCAGGGCTGCTCCCCTTTGTGTTCGATATGGCTAAGGAGCTGTTGGTGGGAGCGGTGCTGGGATTCTATGTGAATCTTATGCTTCAGGTGTTCGCCATGGCGGGCGAGGTTTCGGATATGCAGCTGGGTCTTTCAATGGCGAAAAGCTATGACCCCACATTCGGCAATTCGGGCGTTACCGCACAGTATTATAACTACTGGTTCATGCTGTACTTCTTTGCCATAGGCGGTCATTTAAGCTATATTCAGCTGTTTGCCTATTCTTTCGAGGCGATTCCGCTGGGCTATGACAGCTTCAACATAAACATAGCGTTTATTCTCATAAAATACTTTGAAACAGTGCTTACGCTGGCGCTTAAGATGGCGATGCCAATCGTAGCCGCATCGCTTGTAACGGAATTCTGTGTGGGAGTTCTGATGAAAGCGGTGCCGAATATCCACGTTTTTGTGCTTAACATTCAGATAAAAATGATGGTGGGCTTTGTGGTACTGGCGGTCTCCTGCGGGGTGGTCGCGGAATTTATGGAGAAGATAATGGGAATAATGTTCAATAACCTTAACGGTATAGTTGAACAGTTCGTATAGCGCGGGTTATTTCCGTTCGTTCAGAGCGGTACGCAGTTACAAGGCTAAAAGGGGTTTGTTTGTATGGCGGGTGAGGAAAAAACCGAAAAGGCTACCCCGAAAAAGCGGCGCGACCAGCGCAAGGAGGGTAACGTTCTTCAAAGCAAGGAGATAGTTACCGCCGCGTCCATTCTGGGTATATTCTGTGCTGCAAGGCTGCTGGCGGGCTTTATGATGGAGAATATGCTCTCTTTTACCCAGAGAGTTTACGAGCGGATAGGCAGCTTTCAGGTAACGCAGGACAATATAATGGAGCTTATCGTGGATATGATAACGCTGGTTGTCATTGTGGTGGGACCGATCTGTGCGGTGGCTATGCTGCTGGGTATAATCCCCACGGTGGCGCAGACCCGCGGACTGTTCACAATGAAAGCCATGAAGCCCAAGTTTTCCCGGCTCAATCCCTTGGAGGGAATTAAAAAAATGTTCTCCGCCCAAGCGATAGTGGGGATATTGAAGGGGCTTATTGAGGTTATCGTCATATCCGTTATTATATATAATGAAATAAGTGACCGTCTGCCGAAGTTTCTCGCGCTTATGGACGTGGGGCTTATGCAGGGGATAGTGTACGCAGCTTCATGCGTATTCGATATGGTAATGCTGATATGCATTATGCTGGTGTTCGTGGCGGCGGGGGATTTCCTTTTCCAGTGGTGGCAGTTTGAGAAAAAGCTCAAAATGTCCAAGCAGGAGGTCAAGGAAGAGTTCAAGCAGATGGAGGGAGACCCGCAGGTCAAGAGCAAGATAAAGCAGCGGCAGCAGCAGATGGCGCAGTCGCGAATGATGCAGGAGGTACCCTCCGCGGACGTGGTTATCCGTAACCCTACGCACTACGCAGTGGCGCTGCGGTACGACCAGGACAAGAACAAAGCGCCGCAGGTGATAGCAAAGGGCAAGGATCTGCTTGCGCTGAGAATAGTTGCCATAGCTGAAGAAAACGATGTGTATGTTATGGAAAACCCGCCGTTGGCGAGAGCGCTTTATGCTCAGGTCGACCTTGGCAGGGAAATACCTTTTGAATTGTATGATGCGGTTGCGGAGGTGCTTACTGTGGTCTACAAGGAAAAAAACAAGTCGCTGCACGCTTAAAGTGCATGGGATATATTACAATATGTCGTATATCGACAAAATATTACGGAAAGGGGAGGGATTTATATAGTACGCAAGATATTAAGCAACTCGATGGTGCTGTTCATCATCTTTATTGTTATTGCGATCATTATCCCGCTCCCGTCATGGCTGCTGGATTTCATGATAATGCTGAATATAGCGTTGTCATTGATTATCCTTATCATGACAATGTTCATCAAAGAGGCGCTGGAGTTCTCGGTGTTTCCGACGGTGCTGCTTATCACAACGGTTCTGCGACTGTCGCTTAACGTTTCCACGACGAGAGGCATACTTTCCAGCGGATATGCGGGCGAGGTAATTCGGGCGTTCGGCAACTTCGTTATGGGCGGTGACGCCATCGTCGGCTTCCTCATATTTATTATCATAGTTCTGGTAAACTTTATAGTTATCACCAAGGGCTCCGAGCGTGTGTCGGAGGTTGCGGCGAGGTTTACGCTGGACGCTATGCCCGGTAAGCAGATGGCTATCGACGCCGACCTCAACTCAGGTCTGATAAACGAGGAGCAGGCGAAAAAGCGCCGTTCCAACATACAGCGCGAGGCAGACTTCTACGGTTCAATGGACGGTGCCACGAAGTTTGTTAAGGGCGACGCGATAATGTCCATAATCACAACGCTGGTAAACCTTATTGGCGGCGTTATCATAGGTATGGTGCGCGGCGGCGGTGACTTCGGCACGATAATGAACACCTATTCGCTGGCTACCGTCGGCGACGGTCTGTGCTCACAGATACCCGCGCTGCTGATATCGGTTGCGACAGGTATGATAGTTACCCGTGCGGCAAGCGAGGACAGCCTTATAAACGATATCAAGTCCCAGTTCACCGCGCAGCCCTTTGTTATGCTTATCGCGGGCATTGTGGTGATGGTTATGATGGTTATCCCGGGATTTCCGACGGTCGTGCTGTTTTTCTTGGGAGTAATTCTTATTGTCGGTGCGGTTCTGCTCAACCGCAACAAAAAAAAGATGGCGGAGCTGGAGCTTGCGGCGCGAGCTAAGGCGGAGCAGCAGGAGCTGGAAAAAATCCCCGCGGACAACGACTATTACCGCGATATCGACAATGTATTCAAGATACTCAACGTCGAACCGATAGAAATGGAGTTCGGGTACAGTCTTTTGCGGCTTGTTGATGAAAAGAGCGGCGGCAACTTTATAGAGCGCGTAGTCATTTTCCGAAAACAGTTCGCCATGGACATGGGCATGGTTATCCCATCGGTTAGAATGACAGATAACCCCGAGATAAATCCCAATCTCTACATTATAAAGATTCGCGGCGAGGAGGTCGCGCGCGGTGAAATTCTCGTAGACCACTACCTTGCGCTTGACAGCGGCGAGGTCACCGCGGATGTGGAGGGCATCGAAACGGTAGAGCCCGCTTTCGGTCTGCCCGCCAAGTGGATAAGCGAGGACAAGAAGATAATGGCGGACGTTGCGGGTTACACGCTGATAGACCCCGTTTCCGTTATGATAACCCACTGGTCGGAGATTATGAAGCGTTACGCTCATGAGCTGCTTTCAAGACAGGATGTCAACACTATGGTGGAGAATGTCAAGAAAACCAACCCGATTGTTGTCGACGATTTAATACCGAAGGTAATTTCTGTCGGATATTTACAGAAAGTATTGGCAAATCTGCTTAGAGAGGGTATCCCCATACGCGATATGGAAACCATTCTCGAAACCATCGGCGACCACACCAACGCTTTGAAAGATGTGGACATCATTACCGAATACGTAAGGCAGGCGCTAAAACGCACCATTACGCACCGGTTTGCCGAGGCAAATTCTCTGCGCGTGATAACTCTGGATACGCAGATAGAGGATATGATAGTAAGCTCCGTCAAGAAAAACGACCAGGGCTCCTATCTTGCGATGGCTCCCGACATGATACAGCATATTGTAACTGTTGCCAATAACGAAATAGATAAAATCAAGGATGTTATACCAACCGTTATAATACTGACCTCTCCTGTGGTGAGAATATACTTTAAAAAGCTCACGGATCAGTTTATTCCGAATCTGACGATACTGTCGTACAGCGAGATAGATTCCACGGCGCAGATACAGGCGATAGGGAATATATCTTTGAACGCGAGGTCAATGACGGGATAATCACCCTAATATAGCTTATATTGTATATTTTTGAAGAATTATACTCATGGTTGTCAGAATAGTGCGGCAATTGCGGATAAATCTTAAATTATGGTGTAAGCTTGGAAGCATATGGCAGGTCAAATGCTGCGGTCATATGACAAAAATACAGAAAAATCTCCCAAAAGCGATAACTGTTTGTATTTTTCGGAAGAAAATATACGGAGAGGGGCGTGCTATGGAGCAAAATGTAACAGCACAGATTGCAGAGTATCAGCAGAGCGGAAATATTGCTCTGCGCAATGAAATCGTACTGAAAAACATGGGGCTTGTCCGCGCGACCGCAATGTCCCTCAGGAATATGTACTTAAAGTACGGCGATGTTGACGATGTGGTGAACGAGGGCGTCTTGGCACTGATGGAAGCCATAGAAAGCTACGACCCGACAAGAGGCGCAAAATTTGAAACATTTGCATCGCTTAAGATACGTGGCGCGATAATCGACTATATTCGAAAACAGGACTGGATTCCGCGGCAAATAAGAAAATTCGCCAAAACACTTGACAAAGCTTACAGTTCGTTGTATAATTTATATAACAGGACTCCTACCACGAAGGAACTGGCGGAGCATATGGGACTGTCCGAGGAAAAGCTGATGAAATACATGGCGGAGTCCGCGTGCAGCGTTACGCTTTCCTTTGAGGAGCTTTTGTACGAGGACAATTTCAGTGAGCCGTCCGATGCCGCGCCCACCGATTCGCGGATAATGCGCGAGGAGATGAACCGTATTATCGCCGAGGCGATATCGCGGCTAAAGGAAAGGGAACGGCAGGTCATAACGCTGTATTATTATAAGAACATGAAATATTCCAACATCGCAAAGGCACTCGGCATTTCCGAGAGCCGCGTGTGTCAGATAAACGCAAAGGCTACGCTGGCTTTAAAAACGGCGCTTGAGCCTTATATGAATTAAACGGAGGATCGGAGGAACACATGAACAGAGGCTTTTACTATGCCTGCAACGGCATGATACTCAATCAGCGCAACCTGGACTGCATAGGAAACAACCTGACAAACATGAGCACCTACGGCTACAAGCGGGATACTTTGATAATGAACCGCTTTGACGAGCAGATGATACTTGTAAAACACCGCGAGGAGCTTTCGGGAACATTTGCGCACAGATATGTGGACGACTCCTATACCGATCTCGAGCAAGGCTCGCTGGAGTATACCGAATCCCCGTTTGATGTGGCTATCCACGGTGATGTATACTTTAATATCGCGGGCTATAACGGAGACACGATGCTTACGCGCAACGGCGCGTGGGAGCTTGACGGGGAAGGCTACCTCTGCCTGTCCAACTCGGGGAGAATTCTCGGCGAAAACGGCGAGATATATCTCGGAAACAAGGATTTTGTGATCGACGTTGACGGCAGTATATATCAGGACGGGCAGCTCGTCGACAGACTTCTGCTGTCATATATAAATCCCGACGCTACGACCGAGAAGTTCGGCGCGAATATGTTTACCGCGGTGGAAGCGGGAGATGTCCCCGAGGATTTGGCTTTTGATATAATCCAGGGTGCTCTGGAGCGTTCCAATGTAGATGTCAATTACGAGCTGACAATGCTGATGAACACGCAAAGACTTTTCGAGGCGAACAGCACGATATTCCAGCTGTGTGATTCCATGAATCAGCGTGCGGCTTCTTTGTGTAAGATAAATAATTGATGATAGAGGTACATAAATGAACATAGCATTTCATACCGGCAAGACCGCGCTTATTGCCCAGGCGCAGGCATTAAGCGTTTACGGAAACAACCTTGCCAACATCAACACCTACGGCTATCAGACACAGCGCCCCACCTTCGCGGACACGCTGTATTCCGTTCAGCGCGCTACCGAGCCGGAATGGCAGACAGGTCACGGCGCTTACATTCAGAAAACCGACTTGATGTTCTCTGAGAGTATGTTTTACAACACGGATCGCCCATTGGACTTCGCGATAGCGGGAGAGGGATTTTTCGCTGTGCAGGATCGCTGGGGCAACACCAATTATACCCGCGACGGCGCTTTCGCGATGACTCAGGCAGAAAACGGAGACTGGAATCTGGTCAGCAGCTCGGGAGAGTATGTGCTGGATTACGAGGGGAACAGAATAGTGGTGCCCTTTGACGAAAATGACACAGCGCCCGATTACAGTGCGCTTGCAAAGATGGTGGGCGTATTCGAGTTTGAAAATCCCTACGGGATAGAGGCACTGGGCACAAACCGCTATACGGCAACGGAGAGAAGCGGAATTCCCACCGCCAACGAAAATATGGAGAAGCTTCAGGGCAGCTTGGTAGCCTCCAATGTAGACCTTGCGACTATGATGGTAAAGCTGATCGAAACGCAAAGGGCGTATCAGCTCAGCTCACGCGTTGTAACAACGGCAGACGAGCTTGCCAACATAGCCAATAACCTGAGATAAACGGAGAAGTAAAATGGTTCATGATTTAAATAACCTTTCCCCCGTAGCGATCGACTGCATGAAGGAGCTTGGTAATATCGGCTCGAGCAGTGCGGCAAATTCGCTGTCAGCGATGCTCGGAAAGACCGTTAAGATGAGAGTTCCCGATGTCCGCGTGCTGGAGTATCAGCAGGTGATCGACGAACTGGGCGGCGCGGAGAAGCTCATCACCGGTATTCTTGTTCCGCTTGGCGGAGACATTAAGGGAATGATGATGTTCCTGCTCCAGGAGAGCTTTGCGAAGGTGGTTATCAACACCTTTATGCAAAAGGATGAAATCACTTTCCACGCACTTGATGAAACAGAGCGGTCCACCATACTGGAAATGGGAAATATCATGGCGGGGTCATATCTGAACGCACTGTCTGATCTTACCGGACTTTCTATGGAAATGGCAGTCCCGTCAATGAATGTGGATATGCTCGGCGCGATACTGAACGTAATGCTGGTGGAGTTCGCGGAGGTCGGCGATACGGTTCTGTTTATCGATGACGGTTTTGTAATTGACAATGTGGATATAAAATCCAACATTATACTTATTCCTGAGATGGAATCCCTTGACATTTTAATGAAGAAGCTCGGTGTATATTAATGAGTAACATAACTATCGGCATATCCGACTTAAAGGCGTGCAGAGCGCCCGATGTTTTGGTTACATACGCTTTGGGGTCTTGCGTCGGAATATGTTTAATTGACAGCGTGGCGGGGGTCGGCGGACTTTCGCATATAATGCTTCCCGACAGCTCGGGAATGTCCAACGCAGCAAATATGCCCATGAGGTTTGCGGATACGGCGATACCGCTTCTGGTGCAGAAGATGTCCCTTATGGGAGCGAATAAGGCAAGAATGAAGGCAAAGATTGCGGGCGGCGCGGTAATGTTCGCCACCTCAAATGATAAATTCAACATAGGTGAGCGCAACGTGCATGCGGTAAAAGCCGCATTGAACGAATTGAGGATACCCATAATTGCGGAGGACACAGGACTTGACTACGGACGAACTGTGTTCTTTTATCCCGAAACGGGGATAATGGAAGTTAAGGCGGCAACAAGGAGCACTAAACGTTTATAAAATGCTCGAAAGCAGCAGAGTGTAGAACAAAAAATGAGAACCCCCGATTACTCGGGGATTTTTTGTATAATATTTTATTTTGAATCTGAATATTGTTGGGGGTTGAAAATGGTTTATGCCAGATTATCGGTAAAGCTTACTCCGATGGTTGCCTGTCCGTTTGGAAGAGGGTATAGGGAGTATGAGCCGTGCGGAGCGCTCAAGCCGTATGTGCGATGCTTCTGGACCAGCGAGGAGCTGGACAGCAGTCTGATCATACCCGATTTGTGCGCGGATATTATATTTGATTTTGATAAAAATACCGTATTTTTCTGCGGTGTTAACGATACGCCGTTTAAAGCGTCGGATAAGACACACAGCTTCGGAATACGTTTTTATGCGTGGACGGCGGCGCTTTTTTCGGAGGACACCCTGAGGGGAACGCTGAACGGTGACTTTGAGCTTGGAGTGCACTTTCGCCGCCTTGAAAGGGAATTTGCTCCTCAGATATTTGCCGCCGAAACGACCGAACAGCGGATTGCTCTTTCGGAGCTGTTTCTTTTAAAGAATCTCCATGAGCGGCATAACGGGCTTTTTACGCAGGCAATGGGAGAGATAATCGAGCGGCGCGGAACCTGTGCCGCGGGCGAGATATCAAAGGAGCTGCACATAAGCAGTCGGCAGCTGGAGCGGGTTTTCGCGGAATATTCGGGACTATCTCCCAAAAAGATGGCAGCACTGGTAAGATATCAGTGCCTATGGCGCGACATATTGCTGGAGCGCGATTTCAACGCGGCGGAAAAGGCGCTGGAGTACGGCTATGTTGACCAGTCGCATATGCTGAATGATTTCAGGAGATTTCACACGATGTCACCAAAGCAGGCAAGGAAAAACGCTCTTGGCGCTCCGAAAATTATTGATGAGTGATTTTGTCGATATGTTTTGTAAAAAGTCGCGTTTTTACAAGACGCTTTGACAAGGGGTATGTTATAATATATCAAAAGCCGCTCAAAGCTTAAATTCAGGCAGGCGGCGGTTCTGTTAAATTAAGGCAAAACCGCACAATGGAGTTAAAATCCGCCATCCCAAATAACAGAACTA
>CAJULF010000024.1 GCA_910587135.1 uncultured Oscillospiraceae bacterium | reverse complement strand
CGCTATTACCGCGACTATCACGCCGCACATGCCCCAATCAAGCATTTGCATTTTTACGCCCCCTTTCTTTCCGTATTATCGTCGGAGCTTTCGGAAACGGTTTCGTTTGAGAACTCCGGCATAAATTCGGGCGGGTAATCCCCCGCTATTTCATTGACAACCTCTTGCTTTGCGGGGTGCTCGTAATCGGTTATGCCCTCGGCGGTCGGTTCGCCTTTATATGCGACCGGCTGAAGCGTGGGGTCTTCCTTGTAGAACTCAACGCGAACGGGCTTTTTGTAATCGTTCAGCAGGATTATAACGTACCAGCCCAAGCGCTCTTTAAGCCACTTCATGCTTATGGGCTGCCCGAATACGCTTATTATGGTGCTCGCGTCGTTCTTTATCTTGGTTTCATGTGTGTACATCTCCCCAAAGCCGTTGTCACAAGTCGTTGTTGTGTACAGAACAAGATTGTTGTAATCTACCATTCTAAGCGTTTGCTTGTCCAGGAACTGACCCGCTTTTATCTGCGCGCCTATTAACTTTTCCATTTTTACACCTCCTCAGGGTAAAGCATTGCATGAAGCTCACGCAAAAAATCCGTTGTATAACTGCTTAATTCAGAGGGAGAAGCAGCGTGTACTATTTCAACCATCAGCCGGTGGCGCTCCTTAAATTCTTCCTCCGTATATGGGTTTGGGCTGCAATCCTTTAACCGTCTGTCTAACTCGTCAAATGTTACTTCCATCTTTTCCTTTCTCCGCTTTCGGCTTTGCGGCTTGCCGTTTTTTACCCTTTCGGGTTGGCAGCGGTTTTATTTTTCCTCGCAACCGCTAAACGAGGTTAGAGAAATCAGACCTTTCGGTTGAATGGTGGCTGTTTTTTAGGCGGGTATAGGTGTATTACTCTGCCTTTGCGAATGCGGTAATATATGAGAAGAACCAATAACAAAACCACATTAAAGACAATTAAAACAAGTAGGATAAATGCAACTAAATAAAGGATAGAAAGGTAACAAAAAGAAAACATGGGGACGAAAATATGTTTTGCAAAATAATAAATATCCTCGCCGCTTGTAAAATATCCGTCTTCAAGCGCTTGCCGCAAACGGTCTCCGATCCAGCCGGAAATTAAATAATTTCCTATAAATTCGGGCATTTGTTCACTTCCTTATATACATTTTTTTAGTTGCATACCGCCCGATTTTGTGCTATAATAGAGTTACCACACAACTAAATAAAACACGCCTCAAAGAAAGAAGGTAAGAAAATCACCGGAAAGGGGGTGATAAAATGGAATTGATGAGGAAAATCGGCGAATTTTTCAAAGACTTGGTTACAGACTGCTTACTTACCGCTGCTTTATTTGCTTATATCTACTTAGCTTTAACGGTATTATCCAAGATACTTTAAAATTTGCCTGCCCTCACTTCGGTGGGGGCTTTTCCTTGGAACTACATTTCTATGCAGCCTTTTTGAACATATAGCACAGAATATGTAATTTATCTTTGCTCCCGCTTCGGCGGGGGCTCTTTCTTTTTCGGGCGGGTATGCTGCGCTTTCGCGCTGGTGGCGGTTTTGTTTTTCCTCGCAACCGCTAAACGAGGTTAGAGAAATCAGACCTTTCCGGTTGAATGGTGTCGGTTTTTGGGGCGGATATACCCTAATCGGTTTATTGCAGTTATGGAAATAGTGCCATAGTCTGCAAATCAGATCAATTATCGAATAACAAAACCAATAAATATTTCTGCATTGGGATATCTGCTTTTAAGTTGCAATACCCTACATTCTATTTTCTTAAACGGTATTGCACTAACATCACACATAACCTTGATAATGATTCGTTTAAATTCTATTGCCATTTGTTTCACTTCCGTTCCTTTCCCCTGCTTTTGCAGGGGATTTTTTTACAGTTTTATTTGTAATTGTTTCACGTGGAACACATATATGTGTTAAAATAGGGCATAACACATCTATGTGTTACCACAAATTATAACACATAGATGTGTTATTGTCAACACATCTATGTGTTAAAAAGTTATAATCTACATAATGAACAATATAGAGAAAGGAATTTTATGAAAAATAACAAAGTAAACACACTATATCAACGGATAACCGATTTAAGAGAAGATAAAGACATGACACAAGCAGAAGTTGCAAAACACCTAAATTTGCATTTAACACAATATAGAAGATATGAAAAGGCAGAAACACCAGTTACAGCAGACTTTATTAAAAACATATCAAAACTGTATAATGTAAGCGCAGATTATGTTTTAGGGCTCACCAACGACAAGCGGAAATTCTGGTAAAAAAATCCCCCGATTTCTCGGGGGTAATTTTATTTGTCATAATGCCCTTTACACGCGATTATTTCTATCGTATCTTCAACGATTCGATAAATCAACCGATTAAAACCGTCAATATGTCTGCTCCAATATCCTGATAGGTTACCTTTTAACGGCTCGGGATTGCCTATCCCCTGATTACCGTTTCGCTCAATATCGGAGAGCAACTGATTTATTCGTTTAAGCAGCTTTTTATCGGTTGTCTGCCATGATACATATTCTTCCCATGCTTTATCCTGCCAAATCTTTCTCATACGTCAATTATGTCATGCTCCTTTCCGTTCCCAGCCGCCAGATCGGCAATGCGGTATTCTATTTCCGCCGCCTCAGCAGGAGTAAATCCATTAATGTCAAGGTCTGTAATCTCAAATGGTATTTTATGCCGACGGACAACTGTTTTGGCAAATACACAAAACGCGGTTGTCATGGTCATGCCTACCTCTCCGCAAAAACTGTCAAACTGTTTTTTCAATTCTTCGTCCATACGGATATTTACATTTGTTTGTGCCATGCTATTCACCCCCTTTAACTATATTATATCAAAATTTATTGATAATGTCAATATATTTAATGACAACATAGAAATATAATTCTGCATTTTGTGTGTGCCGTTAAGCTGATAGGTCGACGGAGCAAGGGCTTCCCGATTAAGGCGGCGAGGGTTATGCACCTTTTTCTTCTTTTGTTTCCGCCCGCGACTTACACTCGCTTTTTTCCAACACGGCAGGAATTTTTCCACAAAGGGCAGCACAAAGGGAGAAATATAATCTCCCCCTCGCCCGATTATGCTGTTCGCTTTATTATCTCACGATTGAAAGGCACTCGCCACGCATTAGCTTATTAAGGCTCTTTTCACCGACGTGCTTAATCGTTCCCCAGCTTCTCCATCAAATCGGCGGCTCATACTTGACAGCCCTGCACTGCTGTTGTATAATAAGGCGAATGATCAAGGGCGAGGATCGAGCGCGTTCCGTCTGACAAAAATATTTTTCGGTGGCTCGCCGTTGTTCCGCTTCGTTCCTCAGCGACAACGGCGGGTATTGACTGAACCTTGTCGCGGTGGTGCGTTCGCCTTGCCGACGGAGGATAGATTTTAAAGGTTTTCTCTCCCCGTCGGCTTTCCATTATACCACCGCGACAAGAACCCGTCAATACGCGAAAAATTTTTTTGTCAGAGGGAAGATACTGCAAGACAAAGGCTTCGTTCTTTTTTGTACGCCAAAAAAGAACCAAAAAAGCGTCCTCAAGAGGATTCTTTTGCGCACACAAAGATAGCGGTGCTGATGGGCTGCTCATACTTGACAGCCCTGCACTACTGTTGTATAATGGGGGTAACCAACGAAAGGACGGCGGGGGTATTTTGGCGCTTATGCACAAATAGGCAGCTCCCCTCTTTGGAGAAGCTGCACAAATTTTGCTGCTGAAAAGTTTTTATTTTACGAAATTAGAACCGTAATTTCCCGCTGAAAAAACAATCATGAAAAATCAATATGATAACGCACCCCAGATAATCAAGGATTATATTTACTATCAGCAGATAGTAAAAGGACGTTCTGAGCTTACGGTAAAGAACTATTACGCAGACCTGAGAACATTTTTCAGATTTTATAAAATCAAAAGCGGACGCGCCCCAAACGATCCCGCAGAGTTCTCAAAAATCGACATTTCCGATATAACAGAATCGGACGTCAAATCGGTAGATCTGATGTTAGTGCAGGAATTTCTTGTATATGTAAAGAGCGAACGCGGAAACGAGCAAAAGGCGCGGTATCGGAAAGCGGTCGCTTTAAGGCAGTTTTTTAAATTTCTCACCAACCATAAACACCTGTTTGAAGTCAATCCGATGGCGAATCTGGAGCTGCCCTCTCCTAAGGCTGCCCTGCCGAAATATCTGACGCTTGAGCAGTCGCTGGAAATGCTTACACATATTGACACATCCGCACAGAAAAGAGATTACTGCATGATAGTGTTTTTCCTTAACTGCGGAATGCGATTAAGTGAGCTGGTGGGGATAGATCTCGGTGATATACGCTCTACACGAGGAAACGGCGGTGATCTGGTATACACTCTTAAGGTGCTCGGTAAAGGAAGCAAGGAGCGTATAATATACCTCAACGACGCTTGTGTAAACGCTTACATGGACTATCTTGCGCCCGACGAAACCGATCCCGATGTAAGAACAGCGGCTGGAAACCGCGATATGTCCGCCAAATGCGACGCGCTGTTTCTCAGCAAGCGTGGGACACGGATAACAAACCGGCGTGTCGAGCAGATAGTTGCCGAATGTCTGAAAGCCTGCGGGCTGGATAATGTCGGGCTTTCGCCCCATAAACTGCGCCATACTGCGGCTACGCTCATGTATCAGAACGGCGTGGACGTAAGAGTGCTTAAAGAGGTTCTCGGGCACGAAAACCTCAATACAACGCAGATTTACACACACGTCGCAAATTCCCAGCTTGAACAGGCTATGAAACAAAACCCGCTCTCCAATGTCGACGGCAACAAGCATAAGGATAAATAGATTTCGTAAAATTATCCAAAAAATATATTATAGTATTGACATTTTCGTAGAATTGGAGTACAATTATAATGAATGAGGGGAGAGGAATAAATGGAAAAAGTCACAATTAACGCGAGCCGCAGCTATGATGTGCTTATTGGCAATGGCATACTGGACAGGGCGGGAGAGCTGATCTCCGCGGTACTCAAAGCAAAGCGCGCCTGCATTATAACCGATGACAATGTGGACAGGTTCTATGGTGAGCGTACGGTATCTTCTTTGAACGCAGCGGATATATCGACCGAAAAATTCGTTTTCCCGCACGGCGAAGCGTCCAAATCCCACACCACATTGTTGAAAATATATGATTTCCTGACGGAAAAAGGCTTTACACGCTCGGATTTTATCGTCGCTCTCGGCGGCGGCGTTGTGGGAGATACCGCGGGATTTGCGGCGGCTACCTATATGCGAGGTATAGATTTCATTCAGATACCCACAACGGTTGTGGCACAGTCTGACAGTTCCGTGGGCGGCAAGACCGCGGTTGACATACCCGCGGGCAAAAATCTCGTGGGAGCTTTTCATCAGCCGAGGTTGGTAATATGCGACACCGACACGCTCAATACACTCTCTCCCGAATTTTTCTCCGACGGAATGGCGGAGGTAATAAAGCACGGAATGATAAAATCTGCTGAGCTTTTTGATATCCTTTCCGCAAAGGATATCAAGGAGAATATCGTGGATATTATGAGGCGAAACGTTACCATCAAGGGGCAGGTCGTGGAAAACGACGAGCGGGAAAAAGGCGAGCGTATGCTGCTGAATTTCGGTCACACGCTGGCTCACGCACTGGAAAAGTATTATAATTTTTCGGGACTTACCCACGGCTGCGCGGTTGCGATAGGAATGAGTATGTTTACCCATATCGCGGAAAAGCGCGGAATGTGCAAAACGGGTACGGCGGACAAGCTGGACGCTCTGCTGACAAAGTGCGGGCTTCCCCTGACCGACCCGGCGCCGATAGACGAGCTGTTCAGGCTCTCCCTCGGAGATAAAAAGCACCTTTCAAGCGGTATGAATATAGTAATTTGTTCCGATATCGGCAGCAGTGAGATCGCAAAAATGTCGGTTGATGAGTACGAAAAATTTCTTAAGGGCTAAGGAGTAACTATGGATATAAAAATCACACCGAAAAAGCTGCGCGGAGAGGTCACACTGCCGCCTTCCAAAAGCGTTGCGCACAGAATGATAATAGCGGCGGCTCTCGCGGACGGCGTTTCGGTAATTTCCAACCTCTACCCTTCCGTTGATATTCTGGCGACAATGGACTGCATGAGAGCCTTGGGCGCTAAAGTGGATTTTGAAAGCGATAAGGCGGTAATTGAAGGAGTTAAAAGAATTCCCGACAAAGCCGTTCTGGATTGTCACGAATCCGGCTCTACGCTGAGGTTTCTTATCCCCGTTGCCTGCGCGCTCGGAGTAAACGCGGAATTTCTCGGAAGCGCCAAGCTGCCGCAAAGACCAATAACTCCATTTACCGATGAGTTCCCGAAGCACGGGATAACTTTTGATTTCGGCAGGGCGGAAAGCGGCTGTACCCTCCCCTGCTCCGTTTCGGGAAAGCTCTCGGCGGGAAAATTCGAGATAGACGGCAGCATATCCTCGCAGTTCATCACGGGGCTTATGCTGGCGCTGCCGATATTAGAGGGCGACAGCGAGATCGTTCTCACCTCAAAGCTCAATTCAAAACCCTATATTGACATCACTTTGGGCGTACTGCGTGATTTGGGCTGCGAAGTCGACGAAACCGACAGAGGATATTTTATAAAGGGCGGTCAGAAGCTGAAGCCTTTTTCGGGAAGAGTTGAGGGTGATTATTCCCACGCGGCTTTCTTTTATACCGCAAACGCGCTCGGCTCGGAGCTGCAAATAAAGGGGCTCAGCGAAAATTCTCTCCAAGGGGACAGGATAATCAAAGATATCTGCGGGGATTTTGCCCAAAACGGCGGAAAGCCCTTTGAGATCGACTGTGCGGATATTCCCGACCTTGTCCCGATTCTGACTGTGCTTGCCTGCTTCTGTGAGGGAAAAAGCAGGCTCACCAACGTTGCGCGGCTGCGCTTCAAGGAGTGCGACAGGCTGGCGGTCACGGCGGACTGTCTGAACAGCATCGGCGGCAGGGTGACGGTTTACGAGGATCACCTTGAAATAGAAGGTGTCGGCTCTCTTAAAGGCGGTGAGATTTTCGGGCACAACGACCACAGGATACCCATGTCCATGGCAATAGCCGCGACACGCTGCGAAAATCCCCTGATAATACGCGGCGCGGAGTGCGTAAGAAAGTCCTACCCGGATTTCTTTGAGGTATACAAAACGCTCGGAGGTGAGTTTGATGTCATCGGTATTTAATGGCGGTATCTCCGTTTCGATTTTCGGAGAGAGTCACGGGCGCGGTATCGGCGTTGTAATGGATAATCTTCCCGCGGGCGAGGAAATTGACCTTGATAAGATAGCGGGATTTATGGCGCGGCGCGCTCCCAAAAAGGACGGCACGTCGACTATGCGGAATGAAAAGGATATTCCGGAGATAATGTCGGGGATGTATAACGGAAAAACCACGGGCACTCCCCTTTCGGCTGTTATTTTCAATACCGACCAGCACTCGGGAGATTACGGAAATATTTCCCATATTGCCCGTCCCGCTCACGCGGACTATACGGGTTCTCTGCGCTATAACGGTGCTAACGACCCTCGCGGCGGCGGACATTTTTCGGGGCGGCTTACCGCTCCTCTGGTTTTTGCCGGAGCGGTATGCGGACAAATTCTCGCCCGCCGCGGAATAACTACGGGGGCGCATATAAAATCCATAAAAAACGTAAGCGATGTGAGCTTCGACCCCGTTACTATAACCGCGGAGCAGCTTGAAGCGGTGAAATCCCGCCCCTTCCCCACCGTTGACGAAACCGCGGAACGCCGAATGCGTGAGGTTATAGAAAATGCCCGCATGAGCCTTGACAGCGTTGGCGGGGTTGTTGAGTGCGCGGCTGTCGGCTTCCCCGCAGGCATTGGTTCTCCCATGATGGACGGACTGGAAAATATTATAGCGCGACTTGTTTTTGCGATTCCGGCGGTAAGGGGAATTGAATTCGGTAACGGATTCGGCTGCACGGAGCTTTTCGGCAGCGAGAACAATGACGAATTCGCGCTGAAAAACGGAGAAATAATCACAAAAACCAACAACCACGGCGGAATACTCGGCGGTATCAGCTCGGGTATGCCGATAATTTTCCGCGCTGCGTTCAAGCCAACACCCTCGATATCCCGCCCTCAGAACAGCGTGGATTTCAAGGAAATGACGGAGCGGGAGCTTGTGATAAAGGGTCGCCACGACCCCTGCGTGGTACCGCGCGCCGTTCCATGCGTCGAGTCGGCGCTCAACATCGCGTTGCTTTCCGCGCTTAATGAAAAAACGGTATGATAAAAGCAATATTTTCGGATTTTTACGGTACGCTCGTGCATGAGGACGGCGAGATTATAAGGCGTATTACCAAAGAAATCGCCAAAACGGGAAATACGGATAACGCGTCCGAAATAGGCAGATTTTGGTGGAAAGAATTTCAACTCAGTCTGGACAAAGCCTTTGGCGGTAGCTTTCAAACGCAGCGTGAGCTTGAATATCAATCTCTCCGAAAAGTCATAGAGCATTTTGAATCAACTGCTAACGCGAAGATTTTAAGCGAGCTTATGTTTGATTTCTGGGAAAAGCCTGCCGTTTTCGAGGATTCCAAACCCTTTTTTGAACAGTGCAGACTACCGGTTTATATTGTATCAAATATTGACAGGAATGACGTATGCGGGGCTGTGGAATATCATGGCTTTGCACCTGCGGGTATATTCACCAGTGAGGACGCGAGAGCCTATAAGCCGCGAAGCGAGATATTCCTGCTTGCTCTGAAAAGCGCGGGATTTGATCCTAATGAAGTCATACACGTCGGCGATTCGCTTAGCAGCGATGTTGCAGGGGCGCAGGCGGTCGGAATACGGGCGGTGTGGCTTAACCGCAATTCAAAAGAAGCGCCGCGCGGCGTATTATCCGTGCAAAGTCTTATGGAGCTTGAGGGTCTTTATGCGGTGTGATATACCCCGAAGCAAAGGAGAAAATATATGGAAACTCCAAGAATAAGAATTGAGGACAAAGAACAAATTCGTATTCTTATATGTCATCTGATATATTCGCTGGGCTGTCCCCTTTCGCGGGAACAGCTTATTGAGATTACGTCCTATGAGCAGGCGGTAAATTACTTTGACCTCATGGAAGCGCTGGAAACCATCTGCGAACGGCACTGCGCAATAACCGAGCATGAGGGCGCGGCGTTCTATTCCAACACCGCGATAGGTATAAAAGCGGCAAAGGAGCTGTCCGAGGACCTGCCGCCGTCCGTAAGGGAAAAAATGTTCGAGGAGGCTGTGAGAGTATATACCCGCGATGCGGCAAAACAGCACAGTTCAATACTTTCCGTGCGCTATGCCCAGAACCCTAACGGAAGCTGCACTATGGGTATTTCCATAAAGGACGACAGCGGCAAACAAAAGTATTATCTTAATGTCATTACTGATACTGCGGAGCAGGCGGAAAACATAAAATCAAAACTGAAAAAAGATCCGCGCGGACTGCGGCAATATCTGAACAATTATTTCAAATAACAATTTTCGGCGCGTTCCGAGAATTTGTTATTATTGCCCGAAACGCTTCCGAACAAGTATTTCGGGCTAAGATAACGGGTTTTAAAAAGAAAAGGGGGATTATTTTGACAAATGAAAAAACAAATTCAAAATTCGGGCTTGTGAAATTTATATTTCTTGCTCTTTATTTTGTGATACTTACCACTGAGAGGATAATAAGTCTTGCAGTATGCTTTACGGGGGATTTCTCCGGGTACGACGCGCTGGACTATTATATGATAACACTCACCGCGGTATCGATAATATGCGCGTTTGCTTTTGCCGCAGTGCAATGTGTGAAATATCATAAGGAACACAAGGAAAAGTTATTCGGAGGTCTTGCCTTAGCCGCGGGAATACTTCTGCTCGGAGGCATGGTACATACCGATGGCACTATACCCGGTATACAATTTACATCTTATGGAATGATACTTATCTCCATGGCGGCACATACACTCCAGAGCGTAAAGGAGCAGCACGGCGCGGGGGTGAAATGGCTGTCGTTCGCGTATACAGTAGCCTACTCCATGTCGATTCCCGTTGTGTATCATACAGATATTTCCTTGGCGTATCTGTTCATACCCCTTGAGATTATCGTTTCGGCGGGTATGGTGATATTGTTTACAATAATGCTCAAGCGCTTTTATGACCGCGACGGCGAAAACAGATTTTCTCCCCTTCCCTTTCTTGCGGCGTTGGTTGGCGATATCCTCGTGCTTGCTTTGCGGTGGCAGGAGGAGATAAATATGTTCGTGTTGATATTTATATCCGTCACAACATTGCTTTGGATAGCCGGAAAAATCGTATGTTCCCGAAAAAAATAATACTGCCAAAAACCTCTCAAACCGCTTTATTAGCCGGTTGAGAGGTTTTTCAGGTATAAGTCTTACAACTCTGTGCGAAGATCTCGCTGTGTCGTTTTATCGGCACAAGACAGTATCAGCAGTTCTCATTGTCAATTCTGCTCTGATAGATGTTGAGCAGCTCGCCAAAGCGCTGGAAGTGAACAATCTCACGCTCGCGCAGGAACTTTATTACCTCGTTCACGTCGGGATCATCCGACAGCCTGAGAATGTTGTCATAGGTAGCACGCGCCTTTTGCTCCGCCGCGAGATTCTCAACCAAATCCGCTATCGGATCGCCCTTGGACTGAAGATAAGCCGCGGTAAACGGTGAACCAGCCGCACTCTGTGGATACACCGCATTTCCGTGATCTACGTAATAATCACCGCGACCGTACTTGTCAAAGCTCTTTGCACCTTCACCATCGGTAAGCTGACCTACTATGCTCCCGACAATTTCAAGATGGGCTAATTCTTCCGTGCCTATATCTGTCAAAAGCGCCTTGCCCATATTATCCGGCATGGTAAAGCGCTGGGATAAGTAGCGCAAGGATGCGCTCAGCTCACCGTCCGGTCCACCGTACTGGCTGATTATGATACCCGCCAGTCTTGGGTTTCTGTTTTTTATGCAGACAGGTATCTGAGTTCTCTTTTCAAAAATAAACATACTTTCACCTCACAATCAGCTGTTGGGCGGGAAGCAGCCTTCAAGCCAATCCCATTCCCCGTCCCTGCCTGCGGAGCATGCGGTAAGGGGATAGAAGCTGTCCTCAAATGCCGCCTTGCAAGCCTTGGACTGTCTGCACGCTTCTCTGAACATTTCAAGAGCCCGTGAATCCTCGGGGTGAGTGTCCAGGTAAAGCTTCAGATCCTGCGCGAAGAAATCCGCCTCGGCGATAGCCCTCAGAAGCTCCTCACAGCTTTTATCGGGGGAACTGTTGCTGCCGCCGCTGTTTCGGTTCATGTTGGGCTGATTCATGGGACGGCGGTTCATCATGTTATTTGCCATTATACAGCCCCCTCTCATATTCCTCCAAAGTAATATTAAGCTCGGGGAAAATTGTGCCGACCTTTATCGCCTTGCTCGGCGAATAGACCTTCTCCATCCGCTGTCTTGGCACAAAGGCGTAGCCGGGACGCTTCCCGCGGCTTTCCTTATTCATTTCCATACGATTCTCCTTTCGTCACAGCGGCAGATCAAAGCCGCTTTAAACGACACGCTGTCGTTATCTTATTTTATGATAATTATTTAATTCGGTGCATAAATAACAAGCCGAATATAACATGCGGCTTCAGACTGTATATAAAGGTTGACCTGAATTGGATTATTTTAAAAAATTTCAAAATTTCCGCAAGCACGCGCCGTTCGCTGCGCGAGGTTTTGCGCAAACAGCTGCAAAACTCCACAAGCAGCTACGCGCATATTGCGCAAAACCACCTCCGCGCGTTTGCGGAAACCGGTCATAATTTGCTGTGCAAATTATGACACTTTTTGAAATTTCATGCGCCGACATTGCGTGGCAAATAGGCTTTTTCTACAAACTGAAGCCGCATTTAACGTGCGGCTTTCTGCATATTCGGGCATTTTCCGCAATAAACTTGTACAGAACAAGCTTATTGAAAGGAAAACGAGTATGCAGCAAAAATATATCAAAAACACAGCTATCCTGTTTGTGTCAATGGCGATAACCAAAATCGTAGGTGCGCTGTTCAAGATACCGCTGGCAAATCTGCTCGGCGGTACGGGCATGGGTTACTTTTCCACCGCATACGGTCTGTATTCGCCTATATTCGCCGTTACCGCCGCGGGCGTTCCAACGGTAATAATGCGTATCACCGCGCAAAGTGTCGCGTCTGAACGGCACGGATACGCGTCTGCTGTAAAAAATACCGCTATGATGTTCTTTGCGGCGGTAGGTCTTGTGGGAACTTTGGCAACAGCGTTCTTCGCAAAGCCATTCGCGGAGCATATAGCCTGCTCTCCTCAAAGCACTCCTGCTATAATCTGCATTGCCCCTGCGGTGATGCTGTGCTGTATAGGAGCGGTACTGAGGGGATATTACGAGGGCATGGCGAACGTTGTACCCTCCTCGGCGGCTTCGGTCGCGGAGGCTGTTTCCCGTGCGGTATTCGGACTTCTTCTGTCCTATGCGGTTATTTTTTACGCAAAGCAGCGCTTTGAAAGCGGTCTTACGGTTTTCGGAACGGATCCCGCAAGCGCGGAGCAGGCATACCGTGCAGCGCTTCCTTACGCCGCCGCTGGAGCTGTCTTGGCGGTCAGCATAAGCGAGCTTTGCGGGCTTATAACGCTTATAATAGCCGATAAAAAGAGAAAAAGAACAGATGCTCTTCCCAAATTTGAGGGCGGACGCCGCTGCATATGCTTCAGGCTGATAAGGGAAACCGCGCCAATAGCCGCCAGCGCACTGGTTATGAACTGCGTGTCATTTGTGGATCTGCTAACGGTAACAAGGTCAATTTCGGGCGCGATTGCGTCAGAGCCCGAATATTTCAACAGAGCCTTTTCCGGTATACTCGTCAGCTGCGACGGCTTGGCGGGACTTCCCAACTTTATGTACGGCAGCTACACCGGTATAGCCACGTCGCTTTTTATGCTCATTCCGTCATTCGCGGGCATGACGGAAAAGACATTTGCGCCCGAAATAGCCGCCGCATGGGAGCGGCATGACCTTGATACGCTTTCGGGACGTATTTTCATGCAGTTCCGTTCCGCGGCGGTCATAGGCTGCCCTGCCTGCTTCGGAGCGGCGGCGCTCGCGGGACCTATTCTGACAATGCTCTACAAATCACGCGCCGCGGAAGTGAGCGTCTGCCTTGATTCGTTTGTTATTCTCTGCATGGGCGGGCTGTTTATGGTGACAGCCTCGGCAATGTTCGGAATATTCCAGGCGATATGCAAGGCGCATATTCCGCTCATACTGATGATATGCTCCGTATGCGCAAAGCTGATACTGAACCCGATATTGATATCCATTCCCGCCGTAAATATCTCGGGAGCGGCTTTATCCAGCGCCGCGGGATATATTTTGATGACGGTTATGGGAGCGGCGGCAATGAAAAAATATATTCCCGTAAAAATAAATCTTGCGAGAGCCGTAATTCCGCCCGCGATTTGCGGAATAGTGTGCGGAGCGGGAGCTTACATTACGCATTTGGTGTTGAAAAATCAATTAAATAACATAGCATCTGTGCTGATTTCTGTCGGAGCAGGGGCAATTCTTTATGTATTATTACTAATAATCAGCGGAGTTTTTCGTACAAGTGGCATAATAAGACAAAAAAATGCAAAAAAATTTCAAAAACCCCTTGCAAAATCCTCAAAAATAGGGTAATATATTAAAGGTATCGTCAAATAGTACAGCAAAAGGGTTGATGGGTTGAAAATGTTGAATTTTGAATTTAAAGAAAAATACGATATTAACGACCTGCTGGCGATTATTAAAATTCTCCGCTCGGAAAACGGCTGCCCTTGGGATAAGGTTCAGACACATGAAAGTATCCGCACCGACCTTATCGAGGAAGCATACGAGGTATGCGAGGGCATTGACTGCAACAGCCCCGAGATGCTTCGCGAGGAATTGGGTGACCTGCTCCTTCAGATTGCATTTCATTCAGCTATTGAAACCGAACTGAGCAATTTCACATTTGATGACGTTTGTAACGATATTTGTCAGAAGCTTATTTACCGCCACCCACATGTTTTCGGCGAGGTAAAGGTAAACGACTGCGACGATGTTCTGAAGAACTGGGACGCTTTGAAAAAGGAGTCCAAGAAGCAGGAGACCTTTGCCGACACGCTTGAAAGCGTGCCCAAGACCTTCCCTGCCCTGCTTAGGGGTGAAAAGGTTTGCAAGCGCGCCGCAAGAGCAGGACTGCCGATAAACAGCGCGAAGGAGTTTGCGGACAGGATTCGTGCGGGTCTGGATAGGCTTGAAGCCAATAATTTTGATTCCGATAATGTACAAAATCAACATTTATTGGGTGATTTATTGTTGTCTTTTTGTAATTTGGACAGAATTTTAAAGGTTGACGGCGAAAAAGCCTTGACTTATTCGACAAATAATTTTATAATATTGTTTAGGACTCTCGAAAAAGAGCTTTTGAACAAAAAGGCCGACTGCGGCGCATCGGACAAGCTTTCTGACGAGGAGCTGCAAGGTATGGCTGAAAAGGTTTTCGGCGGTCACGACGTAACGTCAATCGACCGATAAATAGATATTTTGGAGGTTTAACAACATGACAAAGGCAGAATTAGTATCAGAGGTAGCAGCTAAGTCGGGTCTTTCCAAGAAGGATTCTGAGAAGGCTATTGCAGGTGTTATCGAAACAATTACCGAAACATTGGCAAAGGGCGAGTCCATTCAGTTGGTAGGATTTGGCACATTTGAGGTTCGTGAGCGTGCTGCGAGATCCGGTATCAATCCCCAGACCAAGAAGAAGATTCAGATCCCTGCTACAAAGGTTCCCGCATTCAAGGCAGGCAGAGGTCTTAAGGACGCTGTTTCCAACTAAGTTCGGGACGGCAGCGTTTTTTGATTATTTAAACAACAAGCGGTGTGTGGTTTTGCGGCTCTCCGAAAGGCGGGTTGGATTGCGCACTGCTTTTGTCATTTTAAGGAGATTTTATGAGACTTGACAAATATCTGAAAATATCCCGCCTGATCAAGCGCAGAACGGTCGCCAACGAGGCTTGCGATGCGGAGAAGGTCACTGTAAACGGAAAGACCGCCAGAGCATCCTACGACGTTAAGGTGGGAGATATTATTGAAATAAATATCGGCACAAAGCCGCTTAAAGTGCGCGTTCTTGATGTAAAGGAGTATACTAAGAAGGAAGACGCTGCGGCTTTGTACGAGGTGGTTTAATTCAATAAATCCCGAACGGGGGTCATGCATTGTCATATTATCCTTTTAACGCGAATATAATCTACAAAACGGACAACATTATTCCGCGCGCTTGAAAGCCAGACCGCGCGGAAGCGATATTCGGAAAGGAGATATGCTCCCTTTGGGGCATAATTATGATTATGCAGAAACAAATTACCGCACTGCCGCACAACATAATACTCGAATCACGCAAGACCCTGAGGATATCCGGCGTAAAGGATATCGACAGCTTCACGGAGAACCGCGTTATACTGAACACCGTAATGGGCGAGCTTACGATAAAGGGCGAGGACCTTCATGTGATATCGCTGGAATCGGAAAGCGGAGATTTCAGCCTTACAGGTACCGTAAGCTCCATGAGCTACTCCCGCAACAGCAGCCTTGACGGACCCGTAAAACGACTGTTCAGATAATCGGAGGAATTATGAGTTACAGTATTCCCGATTGCTTTATGATAGCGTTCATTTGTGGGCTTGCTTTTGGGCTTGTGTATGAGGCGTTTCGGGTTGTAAGATTGGTTTTGCGCTTTAAAGCCGCGGTTTTTGTCTGCGATGTGCTGTTTTTTATTCTGGCGGCGGGGCTGGTGTTCAGGCTGTCCATGGTTCTCGGAAATTATGTCAGGATATACACCGTAATGGGCTTTGGAGCGGGTGTATTTGCTTATATCGTTACGATAGGAAGAGTGCTTAACATGATAGAGAGCGCCGCTGCGGTGGTATGGCGCAAAACAATAGGCAGACTGGCACGGCTGGCGCTCAATAAAGCCAAAAAGGTCTTTGGAGCTTTTGCACATATGATGTCGGGTGTTTTTGGTAAAGCTGCTGATTTTTTCAGCAACAGTCAAAAAAATCTTTCAAAACACTTGCATTCCAAAGATAAAAAGATGTATAATAAAGATATTATCGAAAATAGCAAAGGAAGTGAAACAAGTCATGTCATTCAGGCTAAGGTCACAAGAAGCTCATGAAAACAAAAAAAGACATGGATTTGTTTCGATCCTTGCAAGGATCGCCATTGCCATAGCTTCGATTTTTATCGTCTATATCATAATTAACGACCAGATGCAGATAAACGAATACAACGCGCAGTACGATGAGCTTCTTGAGAAAACGAACAGAACGCTTGAAGAAAACGCGGAGATAAGCCGATATCTTGAGGATAACGCCAATCTTGACGAGTATATCGAGAATATCGCGCGCGAAAAGCTTGATTTCGCCAACCCCGATGAGCGTATTTATTATATTATCCCCTCCTCGGGAAATTAAACAGATATGAGCGGCAAAAATTTTGCCGCTTTATTTTATATAAGTTGGTACCGTGTTCGCTGCCTTCTCCCCTGCCCTGCTGACGTTAATTTTTTTGTTATGCTCCTAATTATCTCTTGACAAACAATGCTCATTTGAGTAAAATAATATTAAGGATATACCGCACAAAGATTGTGCGACAGCTTGTAGAAAAATCCTATTGACAAAGCAATGCCAACGCATGAAATTTCAAAAATACACATTTGCCGAATGGCACATGTGTACGGTTTCCGCAGCCGCGCAAAGCGAAACGGAGTGAAGCGGAGCGTGAGTGCGGAAATTTTGAAATTTTTTTAAATAGTCAGCTTTAGGTCAACCTTTAAATACAGGCTGCCGCATAAAGATTGTGCGATGTTGCCTTAAGGTGTTTTTAACGCCTTAAATTAGCCGAAATCATTTTCGGCGGATAGGAGTGTTCAATATAAATATTATATCTAAGCTGCTGAAACGGATATTCAATCGCACGGTCGTATGCGTTATCGGCATAGCGATACAGGTGACTTATTTTATAATGTTATTCTGGACGCTGGGTACCGCGTTCACATATTCGTATTATCTGTTTAACATTCTTGGCATAATATTGGCGATTTATATTGTTAATTCGGATGTTAACCCAAGCTATAAAATTGCTTGGATGATTCCTATATTGGTTGTTCCGATATTCGGCTCGATGTTCTTTCTGTTCTTCGGAAACAGCCATTCGGGCGACAGGCTTCGCAGGAGAATGAATCGGTTCAACGAGGAATCCAAGCTGCTGCTCCCCCAGAAAGTGGAAATTACGGAACAGCTTGTCAAAGAAAATTGTGTTGTGGAAAAGCAGGCGAATTATCTGTATACTTACGGCGGATATCCTGTTTACGGCAATACCTCCACCACCTACTTCCCTCTCGGTGAGGACAAGTTCAGGACGATGCTTGATGAGCTGGAAAAAGCGGAGCGCTTCATCTTTCTCGAATATTTTATTATCGAAGAGGGAGAGATGTGGGATACTATACTGGAAATACTTAAAAGAAAAGCCGCAGAGGGCGTTGATATAAGGGTCATTTACGACGATTTCGGCTGTCTTTTCACCCTGCCCTACAAATACAACACAGAACTGGAAAAATACGGTATCAAATGCAAGGTATTCAATAAATTCAAGCCTATTTGGTCCGCCAAAATGAATAACCGCGACCACCGCAAGATACTTGTTATAGACGGTCACACCGCCTTTAACGGCGGAATAAATCTTGCGGACGAATACATCAATGCCTACCCCAAGCACGGTCACTGGAAGGACACGGCGGTAATGCTGAAGGGCGAGGCGGTGTGGAGCTTCACGATGATGTTCCTTACCATGTGGAACTACCTCAACAACTCCAAGCCCGACAATTACAGTATTTATATGCCGCGTGAGGAGGATATCGCGCCTTATAAGGGAAAGGGCTTTGTTATCCCGTACACCGATTCACCGCTTGACGACGAGCCTGTGGGAGAGAACGTCTACCTTAACATTATAAACGAGGCAAAGCGCTATGTATACATCACTACCCCGTATCTTATAATTGACAACGAGATGTCAAGAGCACTGATACTTGCGGCGAAAAGCGGCATAGACGTGAGGATAATCACCCCGCACATAGCGGATAAATGGTTTGTGCACGCGGTAACGAGGGCTTACTACAAGCAGCTTGTAAAATACGGGGTGAAAATTTACGAGTACACTCCCGGGTTTATTCACGCCAAGAGCTTTGTCAGCGACGACAAAACGGCTGTGGTCGGCTCTATAAATCTGGATTTCAGAAGCCTTTACCTGCACTTTGAATGCGCGACATGGATGTACGAAACGGATTCCGTAGCCGACGTCAGGGAGGATTTCCTCAAGACCATGGAAGTAAGTCAGGAAATAACCTATGAGGACTGCCTTAAGGTGGGCATATTCAGAAGAATGGCGCGGGCGCTGCTCAGGCTGTTTGCGCCGATGATGTAAAAAAGCGAGTGCGGGGGCGCTGCCCCCGCTCCCCCGCCAAAGGGACGAGTCCCTTTGGAATCCCGATTCCCAGCTTGCGTGATACGCAGGCTTTCACCTGACTCTGTAAGGTCGGAATGTGATTTAAAGCATCACTTGCACAAAGCTTGTGAGGTGTTGCCTTAACGCTTTTTCACAAATTATGCCGCTCCCAATAAAACGGGAGCGGCATTTATAATAAATGGGGGAAAATTATCCTTGATAGAGCGCCGCGAGAATATCCGCGAACGTCTGTTCGTCAACATTTTCGACAGTCACGACGTAGTAAATGCCGTTTTTGCGGAAGCCGCCGTAATAGCAGTTTCGGATCGTTTCGTCCCAATTGTCGGCATAGCTTGCCGCGAATATCCTGCTAAGGCTGTCCTCGCCGTTGCCCTGCGCGTAGACATAATCGTTGTAGTAGTCCTCGCAGAGGTTCGACGGCTCGGCGGGCAGGAACTGGAAGCCAAAGCCCATATATCTCTGACCGAAATCGCCCTTGTACGCATTGACGCTTACAGAAGCACTGCCATCGGAGAAATCGACGCTGTAGACCTGCACCATCGGCGTTTTGTCCTCAAAATAGGGCAGCTTGTCATTGATATAGCAGTAATTCTCGTAGAAGTACTTATGAGCCTCGATAAAGTCCTCGTCGCTTTCGGATTCGCCGAGCAGCGGTCTGCCCTCGTGGAAAAGCTGAATATTATAGCCGTTATGGAACTCGGCGTAATCCGCCATATAGTCCACCGACGTCTCGGCTGGCTCAAAGCCCAGCGGAAGCTCAAACAGCGCGCTGTTGCCCGTAAACTCGGTCATATCTTCTTCGGTGTAGAAGTCCTCAGTGCTATCCATTGGTATCGCGCTGTTGACATAATAGTTGTATCCCGCGCCCGTGCCGAGGTATTTTCCTTGATTGAGCACAAGCGTTCCATGCTCGGTCTCAACGGAGGTGGGGTCAAATTCGGGAAGAGCGCCGTCCGTTAATCTGAAGCCGTTGAAGTCACCAAAGCCCCACGTGCGGTACTGGACTACCGCCGCGATAAGAGCCATAAAATCGTCCAAGGTGCAGCCCTTGGCGCTTATGTTTAGCTCAAAGTCCTCCGGCATATCGCCCGATTTGCGGTAGGCATAGAAGTAGTTCACCCCGTCGACCTGCTTTCCGCCGATATACATAAAGCTGAAAGCGCCGTAGGAGTTTATGAAGTTATGTGCATTGAAATCCTCCTCGGACATCACATAGGTGGGCAGCTTATCGGTCGGCACACCCGTGTAGATATTGCCGCTGTTGTCGGTGACATAGCGCTCGGGGCTGCCATTGGCATTCCTTGCGGTTATGTTTACATAGAACTCCCCGCCGTTCCCGTCGGTATAGTGCAGGCTTACAATGTCATCGTTGTAGATGCTGGTTGCCGCGTCAAGGGAATAATCGGGCATAACGCGCGGGTCAAACCATGCCGTTTTTCCCATGTCAACGCCGTAGGTGTCCTCAAAGGGATAAACGTATTCTGTGGGAGTGTCGTTTGTAACCTTTCCGATTATGGTTATCCCGTGGAATTTTGAGCGGTCTATCGCTTCGACAGCCGCGGAAACGGGGTCGCCAAAGGTGTTGAATTGACTTTCGCCAAGCTCTGGCGCGGGAGCGGCTGTGAGCGGCTGCAAATCTATATATGCACTGCCCGTGTGTCCCGACCATTTAAAGTTTCCGTATTCGTCGATAGTAGCAAGGTCGTCGTAGGTGACCTCGGCGGGTTCGTCAGGAATATCGTCGGTAACGGTTTCGGCGGTTTCCTTATTTTCGGGGGAGCGGTGTTCAAGGCTCACATGATAGCCCAGAGCTTCCTCCAGCTTTGCCTCAAAGGCAATGCGCGCGTCCTCCTCAAAGGGGAATTCGCAGTATTTTTCCGCAGCTTCCGCAAGTCCGTTATTGATAATACCCGCTTCTCTCCATTCCTCAACGGTGTTGAGATAGAGCCAGTTGGGGGAGTATATGCGGCTGCCGGCAACAATTGCGTATTTGTTCGCAAAGAAAGCGCTCGCCCTGACAACGTCGTCATACAGAATGAAGGTATCCACCTCATAATCGGTCAAACCGTATTCCCCGCTCTCCGTCATGAAAGCCAGACCCTCATAAACCTGCTCGTCGGTAAGACTAAAGTGTCTTATATAGGAGTAGATATTCGGATATCCCATTATATTGTCCGATGGATCGTTTACGATATCAAAGCTGTCAAAATACGCATTTATCGGGTCTGTCGAATCGTTGAACATCAGCGAGGCGGGAATCTCCGCAAAGTAACGCTCAAACGGCTGATAGAACAGGTCGTATTCGTCCGTATCGGTGTCGGCAAAGGGCTTGGGCATACTTTCGTATTTCTCCGGTATAACGCGGCTGCCGTTCACTTCAAGGGTAGTTACGTCCGCGGTATAATTATATTTGTAAATCATATTCGCGGAGTTGACATAACGAATGTTATAGACCGTAAGGATATCTCCGCTGCCCGAAGCCGAAGCACCGATAATATCATCACCGATATGTGGCAGACAAAGCTCCATCGGCTCGCTGGGATTTTCGGGATCGTTCTCCTTAAACTCAATAATATCCTCAACGCTGCCGCCTCTGGATATTCTGCGGAGATAACCGTCATTGGTGTAATAAAGATATTCCCCGTCGCCGATAAGCGTTTTGTAGCTAAGGCTCTTATAGTCCGCAAGCAGCTCGGTTTCAGTGCCGCTTATCAGATATATCTCACAATAACACAAGTCGGAAGAAGCATAATCAACGCTGTATTTCTTGACAGCAAAATAATCATTTCCGCAGGGATACGCGGTTATATTCTCGAAAGAATAACCGTTATCTCTCGCTTCATCGCTGAGCTCCTCGGCGAATTCCCGCGGATAAGGCTTCTCCGAATCGCTCTTACTTATTGCCAAAGCGGTGTCATAATCCAGCCACTGCCTTTCCGCCGAATCATTCGGACCGATTATATCAGGATTGCCTTTAAGCAGATATCTGCCGCCTAAAACGCACGCAGCAAGCACCGCCGCTGCCGAAACAATGCCTATTATGGTTTTGGCGGGACTCTTATCGCGCTCGGGAGCTTTTATAACAACCGCTCTTTCGCCGTAATCGTCGGAAAGCGGAAGTGCGCTCCTGTCACCGCCCGCCATGGCGCGGAGCTTTTCTCTCGCCTCTCTCTTGAAGTCCTCGGAGAGAGTGATTTTGTCGTATGCCGACTTGAATTCGTATTTGTTCATATCGCGTCCCCCTCCAGATTAAGCTTAAGTATTCCGCGTCCGCGCTCCAGACGTTTATACACGGTATTCTCGGATATTCCGAGAATTTCCGCTATCCGCGCGGCGCTCATGTCCTCATAGTAGAACATATAGACCGTTGTTTTCAGCTTGTCGGGCAGCCTCATCACCATATCCATTACGTCCGACTCGCTTTCGTTGAATGGCACGGACAGCGTACCCTCCAGCACATCCTCCATGGAGATGTTCTTTCGCAGCCTGCTTGATTTGACTACATTGATTGACTTGTTTTCCGCGGTGCGGATAAGCCATGCCTTGATGTGCTCCTCGCTGTCGAACGCCGCGCGGCTTAAAATCGCGGTGAACACGTCCATTACGACGTCCTGCGCTTCCTCGCGGTTGCGAAGAATATTCAGCGATATCCGGTACACCATGTCTGCGTAGTCGTCAAACAGTCTGCAGATATCATCCTGTGTTATCCGAATCAAGTTTATCCCAACCTTTCCGAGGAAAATTTCCCTCTTGTAAACCAATACAGTACACATAGCCGAAATCTGACAAATTTTTTGAAGATTGGTTTTAAGATTATTTCCGAAAGCGTTGTCCCCCTCTTGTATAATAATACAACATATCTGCCCTGAAGCTGACATCGGAAAGTATTTTTTCCGTAAAATCTTGAAAAAATTTTCAAAATCCCTTGAAATTCCAAAAAAAATATGATATAATATTAAAGTAATATGCGCCCGTAGCTCAGCTGGATAGAGCAATAGCCTCCGACGCTATGTGTCGTGCGTTCGAATCGCATCGGGCGTACCACCGCGCCAGCGCGGTTTCAAACTCGGGAAAGGTCGTTCAGGTCTTTCCCGTTTTTTCGCGGAACGAAAGAAAATCTTTTTTGTTAATGAATCACAGAGCGGCCGGCACGGTATTTGCCGGAAATATCGCGGGAGGGTTCGCTCTCCCGCGTTTCATTATCGTACAAAACCGGGCGGTGAAAAAATGGCGGAAAACGAAAATGTCCACAAGGGACACCGGCAGAGAATGCTCAAGAAATACATGATGCAGGGCATAGACTGCTTTGACGACCATGAGGTACTGGAAATTCTTCTGTACTTGGTTTTCTCGCGCAGGGACACCAATGAATTGGGGCACAGGCTGCTGAAACGGTTTCACTCAATAGAGGGCGTGCTTAACGCCAGCGTTGAGGCACTCTGCGAGGTGGAAGGGATTGGCGAGACCGCCGCGACCTATATCAATTTTGTGGGCGATTTGTTTGTAAGGCTCAGCACTTCGAGAACTCCCGATGTAAATCTGGCAAACTCGGAGGACTTAAAGGAATACTGCTACAATATGCTGCGCTTTGAAGAATTGGAAAACACCTGGGTGATCTTCCTGAACAAGCACTTCACGCTTAAGGGCAGCAAAAAGCTTTCAACAGGTCATGAGGATTCGGTGGATTTCGATATGCACACGCTGCTTGTTGAAGTCATCAAGTCGGACTGCTCAAATATAGTACTTACCCACAATCACCCTAACGGAGCGGCTTTGCCCTCTGCCAACGATATCGCCGCGACAAGGCGGATAGCGAATTTTCTTTCAGACGTGGGGATAAATCTGGTCGACCATATCATAGTAAACCATGCTGAGGCGTTCTCAATGCGCTGCGGCGGGCATTTAAAGGATATATGGGGCTGAACGGGAAAAAATACTCAGTGGAAAATATTGCTTGACAGACAAGCGGTTTAATGCTATAATAATGTAGATATCAACGAAAGGACAAGGATAAATGTTTTTGGAAAATGAATACCGCACGCAATACTGCAACGCGGTAACAGAGGCTTGTATCGGTAAAAAAGTCCGCGCGGCGGGCTGGGTGGAGAATATCCGCGACCACGGCGGTATTATGTTTATCGACCTGCGCGACCACTACGGAGTGGTGCAGGTGGTGTTTCACAACGAATCGCTTCTTGAGGGCATTCACAAGGAGTGCGCCGTTTCCATTTCGGGCACGGTCATCAAAAGAGATGAGAGCACCTTTAACGATAAGATCGAAACGGGAACGGTCGAGATCGAAGCGGAAGAGGTCCGTATACTCGGAAAGGTTTCGGAGAACCTGCCGTTTGAGATAGCTCTTTCCAAGGAAACCAAGGAGGATCTGCGTCTTAAATACCGTTATCTCGATCTCAGGAACAAAAAGGTTCATGACAATATCGTTCTGCGCTCGCAGATTATTTCTTTTCTGCGCGGCAAAATGAGCGAGATGGGATTTCTGGAACTTCAGACACCGATTTTATCCACATCATCTCCCGAAGGTGCACGCGACTATCTTATCCCCAGCCGTAAGCACCACGGAAAATTCTACGCGCTTCCCCAGGCTCCGCAGATATTCAAGCAGATATATATGGTGTCGGGTTTCGACAAGTATTTTCAGATAGCTCCCTGCTTCCGTGACGAGGACGCAAGAGCCGACCGCTCCCCGGGCGAGTTCTATCAGCTCGACTTTGAGATGTCATTCGCGACACAGGAGGACGTTTTCGCGGTCGCAGAGGAGGTTCTTTCCGCAGCGTTTGCCAAGTTCTCAGACAAGCAGGTTTCTCCTGCTCCTTTCAGACGTATCCCCTATGAGGAGGCTATGCTTACCTACGGCTCGGATAAGCCCGACCTGCGCAACCCGCTGGTCATCAAGGAGCTTTCCGACCTGTTTGTGGACAGTGACTTCAAGCCATTCTGCAACAAGGTGGTAAGGGGAATCAGAGTTCCCAATATGGCGGGACAGAGCAAGAGCTTTTTTAAGAATATGGAGGACTATGCCACTAACGAGGTCGGCATGAAGGGTCTGGGATATTTTAAGGTAGAAGAGGGCGAGAACGGCTTCAAGTACAACGGTCCTATCGACAAATTCCTTGACGACAGCCAGAGAGCGGAGCTTGCAAAGCGCTGTGAGCTTGAGATCGGCGACGTTCTTTATTTTATCGCGGACAGCAAAAAGAATGCCCCGAAATTTGCGGGACAGATACGCAATGAAGTCGCTAAGCGCATGGGGCTTATTGACGAAAGCAAATTCGAGCTTTGCTTTATCGTTGACTTCCCGATGTATGAGCTTGACGAGGAAACGGGCAAGATAATCTTTACCCATAATCCTTTCTCAATGCCGCAGGGTGGTCTGGACGCGCTACTCAATAAAGACCCGCTTGAAATTCTCGCGTATCAGTATGATATCGTATGCAACGGCGTTGAGCTGTCCTCGGGCGCAGTGCGCAACCACGACCTTGACACTATGGTAAAGGCGTTTGAGATAGCGGGATATTCCGAGGAAGACGTTGCCGCTAAATTCGGCGCGCTTTACAACGCTTTCAAATTCGGCGCCCCGCCCCACGCGGGAATGGCGCCGGGCGTGGACAGAATGATAATGCTTCTGACCGGCGAGGAAAGCATTCGCGAGGTCATCGCTTTCCCGCTTAACTCCAACGCGCAGGATTTGCTTCTGGGAGCGCCTACGGAGGTCACCGAGCAGCAGCTCCGAGAGGTTCACATTAAGATAAGAAAGCAGATGTAAAAGTTTTTTGAGTCTGTTTAGTATCTCAACCATCAATCACAATAAACAATCCCTGTGTCAATTGCAACACGGGGATTTGTCTTTATGGGGATAATTCCGCTAATATCGGACATAAGGCTCACACCTGTTGTTACCCATTATGACTACGGCTACGCGAATTTAAGGCTGTACAAGTTCTCCGACTACACTCCCGAACTCGCGGCAGCTCACGGGGTGCAGCAGTACGGCACATTCAGCTGTGATTATATTATCAATGTTCTGAAAGGCGCTGTTGACGAGAGATATCCTGTACTGCCGTAATAATAAAAGCCAAAGGGGAAACGGTGGTGTTTCCCCTTTCAGTCTGTGGAAAAAGCCTATTTGCCGTGCAATGTCGGCGCATGAAATTTCAAAAAGTCGTGTGTTTGCGAACGCAAACGCGCGCGGCTTCCGCTAAGCATGCGGAGCGGAACGAAGTGAAGCGGAATATGCTTAGCGGAAATTTTGAAAATTTTTTAAATAATCCAATTTAAGTCAACCTTTATATACAGTCTGAAAGGGGAAACGGTTGTGTTACCCATTTTATTGACATTTTAACTGCCTGTCCATTTTACCGTATCATTAAGAACCGTACCGTCCGGAAATACCGATTTAACCTTAAGCTCGTTTTCCCCCGTTTTAAGCTGCACATTATCCCATATGAATACGCTTCCGCCGTAAATCTTACCAATAGAAGCACCGTTTACAAACAGCTCCGCGTTATCCGCGTTGGAGTACGCTTTTACCTGCGGAACAAGCGCGGGACGCGGGTCAAAGCGCTTTTCGGTCAGGTGCAGCATGGGCTTTTCGCCCCATACAGACTGATAGAAATAATAGGCGTCCTTTTTTATGCGGCTTCTGGTAACAAGTCCCTTGTCGTTCTGCCCATTTGTGTCGCCCTCGTTTCTGCCGTCGGATGGGAAATCAAACATACACCAGACAAACTTTCCCCAAATATATTTCCGCACGGAAAGCTGCTCCCATATCACCTCGTGAAGCCGTGACTGATAATTTTCGTAATGCCGCACGCCGCACGGGTCGATATCCTCGTTCCAGTTTATGTTGTCCTTATGCTGTGATATTGCTCCTCCCCCGCCGTATTCCGAAAGGCATACGGGGCGCTTCTCCTTTATACCGTGAAAGCTGTCAAGCCACTTGCCGAAGTTCTCCGCACCTCCCGCCTCCTTATACCAGCCAAAATAGCGGTTATAGCCCACCACGTCCGCTGGCAGCTCCAGGAATCTCCCCCAGAACTGATTGTCCGCATAAACGGTAAGCCGGGTTTTGTCCTCGGATTTCGCAAGAGCGTTCAGCTCTTCATAAAGCGCGAATATCTCGTCTGTCATCTGATGAAGCTCGTTGGAAATACCCCAGACAATGACCGAGGGGTGATTATAATTCTGACGGATAAGCTCGGTAAGCTGCTGCACGGCATTCTCCGCAAAGCCTGCTGACAGTTTGTGACCCTCCCCGTCATCGGGGGACATTCTGTTGACTATACCTATCTCCGTCCATACCGTGATCCCCAATTTGTCGCACAGCTCGTACTCATATTCGTCATGCTGATAGTGTGCCATTCGCACAGCCGTGCACCCCATGTCCGCGATTAATCCGTAATCCCGCTCACGCTGCCAATCGCTCATTGCCCAGCCGTTTTCAAAGCTGTCTTGGTGATAATTCACCCCGCGCAGGTCAAGATACCTGCCGTTAAGAAAGAAGCCCTCGTCGGGGTCGATAGTATATTCGCGTATGCCGAAGCTCAACGTGCGCCTGTCAAGCACCGCGGAGTTTTCCGACAGCGTTATTTCCGCTTGATACAGATACGGATTTTCCCTGCCCTGCCACAAAACAGGATCTTTTATCGGCACGGTAAGCGTCACAGATGATCTGCCCGATGCGACCGCTATTTCCTTTTCGGCGCTTTCCTCGTAATCTCCGCCGCGGATAACCGCTTTTACGGTTATTTCGCGGCTTTTGGGAGTATCGTTAGCCAGTCTGACCGCTACCTCGATATCCGCCTCTTCCATTTTGATATTTTTAGGAGTTATGTAAACGCCCGACGAGCCGTAATCCAAAAGATCAATGTGCAGCGGCTCGGCGCATATCAGGCTTACTTCGCGGTAAATACCGCCCTGCTTTGTGAAATCGCCCTGATTTGTTATGGGAGCGATATAGTCTGTCGGGGCACTGTTTACCTTTACCGCGAGAATATTCTCGCCGCGTACCGCGAAGTCGGTTATATCAAAGCGGAACGCGGAATACCCGCCCTCGTGTCTGCCCGCGAATTTGCCGTTGACATAAAGCTCGGTAACGGTGTTCGCTCCCTTAAATTCTATGAAAAGCCTTTGGAACTCGTTTATAACGATCTTTTGCCTGTAACAGCCCCACCCGCGGTAATATTTTTCCTCCGCAAACGACGCTCCCACTGCGCAGTCCTCCGCGTTCCATGTATGGGGCAGGGTCACAAGCTGCCATCCGCTGTCATCAAAATCAACGGACGTATCGCCCTCTGACAACGAAAAGCGCCAGCCCGCATTTAAATCGCACCTCATACTGCCTCCGTTTTACAGCCATCGAATAAAAGCCGTTTTTTCGCCACGCTTGTATCCCGCGTTCTCATAGAATTTAAGCGTGCTTTCGTTTTTGGAGCTTGTCATAAGCGCAATGTTATAACAGCCCGCCTTGACCGCAAGCTCTCCGGCATATTTAAGACACGCTGTCGCAAGCCCCTTGCCGCGATACTCCGCTAACATTTCAAGATCCCCCTTTAAAAAATTCGCCCGAGGAGAACAAACGGATTATGTAATTATCAATCGGCGGATTCTTCGGTCTGCGAGTCTGCTGTCCCCTGCCCCGCCTTAAGCAGGTCACGTATCTCCGTAAGCAGAACGATCTGAGGATCGGGCTTGGGGGGAGGCGCGGGTTCTTCTTTCTTCTTTCTGTGGAAGCTGTTAACGATCTTCACAACCGCGAATACGCACAGTGCGGTCAGCAGAAAACTGATTATCGCCTGAATAAAATTGCCGAAGTGAAGCTGCGGATTATTGCCCCACGGTATCGTCATCACGAGCGTGTCAAAATTAACGCCCGCAAGTAGCATTCCGAGAAACGGCGTGAATATGTCGTTTACCAGAGAATTTACGATTGAGGTAAAAGCCCCGCCGACGATAACGCCGACAGCCATATCCAGCACGTTTCCTCTTGAAATGAATTCCTTGAACTCCTTTGCGAGTGTGAATGCTTTGTTGTTCTTTGCCATAGCAGAATTTCCTTTCATATGTCAGATTAAGGCTGTCAGCCCTGTAATTATTCTATCATATTGTTAGCCTAAAGTCAACATTTTTTTGTAAAAAGCTCGGCGCTTAAAGCATTTTCTTAAGAAAATCTCCGGTATAGGAATCGGGGTTTTCGGCTATTTCCTCGGGAGTGCCCGCGGCGACCACCGTTCCGCCCTTGTCGCCGCCCTCGGGACCTATATCTATTATATAATCCGCTGTTTTTATCAGATCAAGGTTATGCTCTATCACCAACACGGTATTTCCGTTATCAGTCAGTCGCTGAAGTATCTCCACCAGCCGCTTTACGTCCGCGGTGTGAAGACCCGTGGTAGGCTCGTCCAGAATATATATGGTCTTTCCCGTGGAACGCTTGGAGAGCTCGGTGGCAAGCTTTATACGCTGCGCCTCGCCGCCCGAAAGAGTGGTTGACGACTGTCCTATTTTTATATAGCCCAGTCCCACATCGTTCAGCGTTCTCAGTTTATTGGCGATTTTGGGGATATTCTCGAAAAATTCCGCTCCCTCCTCCACCGTCATGTCAAGGACATCAAAAATATTTTTTCCCTTATATTTTACTTCCAGCGTTTCGCGGTTGTAGCGGTGACCCTTGCAGACCTCGCAGGGCACGAAAATATCGGGAAGAAAGTGCATTTCGATTTTGAGTATGCCGTCACCCTCGCAGGCTTCGCAGCGCCCGCCCTTGGTGTTGAATGAGAAGCGCCCCGGGCCGTAGCCGCGCATTTTCGCGTCGTTGGTCTGCGCGAAAAGCTCGCGTATCTCGGTAAACAATCCCGTATATGTCGCGGGATTGGAGCGCGGAGTTCTTCCGATAGGTGACTGGTCTATCATTATCACCTTATCAAGGTGCTCTATACCCTTCATATCGCGGAATTTCCCGGGACGGGTGCGCGCCCTGTTCAGCTTTGCCACAAGGTGCTTGTAGATTATCTCGTTGACCAGCGAGCTTTTTCCGCTGCCCGAAACTCCCGTTACACAGGTGAACACTCCTATGGGCACGTCTACATCAATATTTTTAAGATTGTTTTCCTGCGCGCCGATAACATTCAGCCATCTTTCGCCAACCGGTCGCCGCTGTTCGGGTACGGGGATCGTCAGCTTTCCGCTGAGATACTGCCCCGTGATGGATTTTTTGCATTTCAGCAGACCCTTTACATCTCCGCTGTACAGCACCTCGCCGCCGTTCACGCCAGCCTCGGGTCCGATATCAACGATATAGTCCGCCGCGCGCATGGTATCTTCGTCGTGCTCGACCACAATAAGGGTATTGCCCAGATCGCGAAGACGCTTAAGGGTTGCTATCAGCTTGTTGTTGTCGCGCTGGTGCAGACCTATGCTCGGCTCGTCGAGGATATACAGCACGCCCACAAGCGAGCTTCCTATCTGCGTGGCAAGCCTTATGCGCTGGCTCTCGCCGCCAGAGAGCGTTCCCGCAGAGCGCGACAGCGTAAGGTACTCCAGACCCACGCTTTGCAGAAATCCCAGCCGCGACTTTATCTCCTTTAATATCCTGTCGGCTATCATCTTGTCCCGCTCCGAAAGCTCCAGACCGTCAATAAATTCCAGCGCCGAGGTAATTGACATCTTGCAGAAATCGCTGATATTCTTGTCACCTACCGTTACCGAAAGCGCGGCGGGGTTGAGCCTTTCACCGTGACACTCGGGACACTCCACGTCGCTCATGTATTCCTCCAACGTATCGCGGGAATACTGGCTGGAGGTCTCGTTGTAGCGGCGCTCCATATTGCGAATAACGCCCTCGAAATCGGTGTAGAACTGTCCGCCGCCCTGACTGCGCGGGCGCTTTATGAGTATCTTCTCGCCATTCGTGCCGTAAAGAAGCTCGTCCAGAGCCTTATCGGGCAGCTCGGAGAGCGGCTGCTCCACGCTGAAGCCGTGCTTTTCCGCGAGCGCGTCGAAATACATTGCGGCGATAGTTCCTTCCGCGTAATTCCAGCCCGATGATTTTATGCCGCCCTCCTTTATGGATAGGCTCATATTCGGCATTATCAGAGAGGGGTCTATCCTGCGGGAGCTGCCTATTCCCGTGCACTTGGGGCAGGCACCGAACGGGTTGTTGAATGAGAACATTCGCGGCACAAGCTCCTCAATGCTCACGCCGTGCTCGGGGCAGGCGTAGCTCTGGGAGAAGTGAAGCTCCTCGCCGTCGATAACATCTATATACACCAGTCCGCCCGTAAGTGAGCCTGCGGTTTCAATACTGTCGGTAAGACGGGTCTTTATGCCGTCCTTGATGACAAGGCGGTCTACGATTATCTCGATAGAGTGCTTCTTGTTCTTTTCCAGCGGGATATTTTCCGACAGGTCATAGGTTATCCCGTCCGCCCTTACTCGGGAAAATCCCGATTTCCGCGCCGCCTCAAACTCCTTCTTGTGCTCACCCTTGCGCCCTCTTACCACGGGGGCGAGAACCTGAAATTTTGTTTTATCTGGCAGCTCCATAACCCTGTCCACTATCTCGTCGATGGTCTGCTGCTTGATCGCGCGTCCGCAGACAGGACAATGCGGTATGCCTATACGCGCGTACATAAGGCGCAGATAGTCGTATATCTCGGTCACCGTGCCAACTGTGGAGCGGGGATTTTTCGAGGTCGTCTTCTGGTCGATGGAGATCGCGGGCGACAATCCCTCTATGCTGTCCACGTCGGGCTTTTCCATCTGCCCGAGGAACATTCTTGCGTAGGAGGACAGGCTCTCCATATATCGGCGCTGTCCGTCCGCGAATATCGTATCAAAAGCCAGCGAGGATTTCCCCGAGCCGGAAAGCCCCGTCATTACGATGAGCTTGTCCCGCGGAAGCTCAACGTCGATATTTTTAAGGTTATGCTCCCGTGCGCCCTTAATAATTATTTTATCGTTTGCCATTTAAGTTGTTCTCCTTAATTTTTATAGCCGCCGTTTTCCTTATACTTCATGAAAAAGGTCATGCTTTGTATATGTAACAAATTCGCCGCCTTCAAACTCAAAGCAAACCGCAAACGGCATAAGCGGCTTTATCTCCTCAAAATCCGCATAGCCGAATTTCGGATCATAATAATTTATTATAGTGCTGAGAGCCGTTCCGTGGCTTCCCACGGCGAAATTCCGATTTTCAAAGCGCTCTAACGCGGCTTCCAACGCGGAAATATTCCTGCGCTGGACCTCGCAAAGGGATTCTCCGCCGCACAGCTTGTAGTCGAAGTCGCTCCACTGCCGCCGCGCAAAGGAATTGTAATCCTCTAACCACACGTTGTCAATGCTGCGCTCCCTGAAATCGGGGATAATCTCCACCTCAAGTCCCGCGCCGTCCGCAAAGCCCTTTACCGTATCGACCGCCCTTTTATACGGGCTTGAGAGCACGGCGGAAATATTCTTATCCGAAAGAAACCGCGTTACAAGCGCCGTATCCGCAAGTCCCTTTTCGGAAAGCTCGCGCGTTAAATTATTATGGTTATTTATGTTCGGCTGCGCGTGGCGAACAAAGTATACGCTTGTCATACAACCTCCTCAAAAAATCCAAAATACTTGTCGGCTATATACATAGTTATTACCCCTGCAACTCCTTTATCTTATCCCGCAGATATGCCGCGTGCTCGAAATCAAGCAGCTTCGCCGCTTTTTTCATCTCGACGGTATACTGCGCGATAAGCTTTTCGCGCTCCGCCCTGGGCAGCCACTTGACGTCCTTTTTGCCCTTCTTACCACGCGCTTCCTTTTTGGTTATCTCCAGAACGTCGCGGATATCCTTGATTATGGTCTTGGGGATTATCCCGTGCTCGATGTTGTAGCGCTGCTGTATCTCGCGGCGGCGCAGCGTTTCGGTTATCGCAAGCTCCATAGACCTTGTAACGCTGTCCGCGTACATTATTACAGTACCCTCCGCGTTGCGGGCGGCGCGCCCTATGGTCTGCACAAGGCTGGTTTCGCTGCGCAGAAAGCCCTCCTTGTCCGCGTCGAGAATAGCCACCAGCGACACCTCGGGGATATCCAGACCCTCACGCAGCAGATTTATTCCCACCAGAACGTCAAATTCGCCCGCGCGCAGGTCACGAATTATCTCCATGCGCTCCATAGTGTCAACGTCGTGGTGCATATAGCGCACCTTTATGCCCGCCTTGTCAAGGTAATCCGTGAGATCCTCCGCCATTTTCTTGGTGAGGGTGGTGACAAGCACACGCTGTTTCTTGGCAATCCTCGTGTTTATCTCGGAGATCAGATCCTCTATCTGCCCCTCGGTAGGCTTCACTATGATCTCGGGGTCAAGCAGACCCGTGGGGCGTATTACCTGCTCCACTATCTGTGTGGAACGCTCCCGCTCAAAATCTCCCGGGGTAGCCGAAACGAAAATCACCTGGTTCACCTTGTCGTAAAACTCGTCAAAATTCATCGGGCGGTTATCGTAAGCGCAAGGCAGGCGAAAACCGTAATCCACGAGATTTTTCTTTCTCGCCACGTCGCCGCCGTACATTCCTCGAACCTGTGGGAGCGTTACATGGCTCTCGTCCACAAGCATAAGAAAATCCTCGGGAAAGTGATCGAGCAAAGTTATCGGGATACTGCCGGGCGGGCGGCGCGCGAGCACCCTCGAGTAGTTCTCCACGCCCTTGCACATTCCTATCTCCGCGAGCATTTCCATATCGTAGCGGGTACGCTGCTCTATGCGCTGAGCCTCTATCAGCTTATTGTTATCGGTAAAGTATTTTATCCGCTCGTCAAGCTCGATCCTAAGCTCCGCCAGCGCCTCGTCCATCTTCTCTCTGCCTATGATATAGTGCGACGCGGGAAATATCATGCAGTGCAGCACGGTGGAACGCACATTTCCCGTAATTACCTCAAACTCGCTTATGCGGTCTATCTCGTCGCCGAAAAACTCCACGCGCACCGCGGTTTCGTTTGTGCCGCCCGCGGGGAATATTTCCAGCGTGTCCCCTCTCACGCGGAATTTGTTGCGGACAAAGTTAAGCTCGTTGCGCTCATACTGCATATCTATAAGCTTAGCCATTACCTCGTCACGCGATATCTCCTGCCCCTGCCGCAGAGAGAGCGTGTTGGAGCGGTAATCCTCGGGGCTGCCCAGCGAGTAGATACAGGAAACGCTGGACACAATGATAACGTCCCGCCGCTCCGCGAGAGCCGCCGTGGCTGAGTGGCGCATTCTGTCTATCTCGTCGTTTATCGCGCTGTCCTTTTCTATATAAGCGTCGGTAGAGGGAATATAGGCTTCGGGCTGATAGTAGTCGTAATAGCTGACAAAAAATTCCACCGCATTGTTGGGGAAAAACTCGCGGAATTCCGCGCAGAGCTGCGCCGCAAGCGTTTTGTTGTGCGCAAGCACCAGAGTCGGCTTGTTTACGTTCGCGATGATATTCGCCATCGTAAAGGTCTTGCCCGACCCGGTAACTCCAAGCAGCGTCTGCTCCTTGTCGCCGCGCAGAACGCCCTCGCTAAGTGCGGCTATAGCTTCGGGCTGATCTCCCGTGGGCTTATATTCCGATTTCAACTCAAATTTATCTTTATCCATAAAAACTCCTTTAACGGAAAAGAAACGTTCACAGATATATTATACACATGAACGGCGGGTTTGTCAAGTATTTTCATAAAAAACAAGCGTTTTTAAGATAATTTTTCCGCGACGCGGTAAAAATATCCTTGACAAGCCGAAGAAAATATTTTATAATAGTTTATATGTGCTTATTGAAAGGGACGATACAAAATGAATTTAAGGAAACCTTAATACCGCGGGATATCTTGTCAAAACGATATATCTTAAATCAATACGGAAAAGGAAAATAAAATGGCTGATTTAAAACATGAAATAGAGCGCCGCAGAACGTTTGCGATAATTTCGCACCCCGACGCGGGCAAAACCACTCTCACCGAAAAATTCCTTCTTTACGGAGGAGCTATCTCGCTGGCGGGCGCGGTAAAGGGCAAGAAAAACGCCCGACACGCAGTGTCGGACTGGATGGAGATAGAAAAGCAGCGCGGTATCTCCGTTACCTCGTCGGTAATGCAGTTCAACTACGAGGGCTACTGCATAAATATCCTCGACACTCCCGGGCATCAGGATTTCTCGGAGGACACCTACCGCACGCTTATGGCGGCGGACAGCGCCGTAATGGTCATCGACGCCGCAAAGGGCGTTGAGAACCAGACACGCAAGCTGTTCAAGGTCTGTGTGATGAGGAACATACCCATTTTCACCTTTATCAACAAAATGGACAGAGAATCCCGCAATCCCTTTGAGCTGCTGGACGAGATCGAGAACGAGCTCGGCATAAAGACCTACCCCGTAAACTGGCCGATAGGCTCGGGCAAGGAGTTCAAGGGAGTTTATGACCGCGCCAACCGCCGCATAATCTCCTTTGAGGCTAACAACGGCACACGCGAGGTGGCCGCGACTGAGGTAGACCTTGCCGACAAGGGTCTCGCGGAAGTTATCGGGCAGAGCAACTATGAGACCCTCTCCGAGGACGTGGAGCTTCTCGACGGCGCGAGCGAGGAATTTGACATCGAGCTTGTCAACAAGGGTAAGCTGTCTCCCGTTTTCTTTGGTTCCGCGCTTACCAATTTCGGCGTTGAGCCGTTTCTTGAAAACTTCCTCAAAATGACCACCTCTCCCCTGCCCCGAAACACCGAGGACGGCACGGTAGACCCCTTTGACGAGGATTTCACCGCGTTCATCTTCAAGATACAGGCAAACATGAACAAGGCTCACCGCGACAGGATAGCCTTCATGAGAATATGCAGCGGGCGATTCGATAAGGACATGGAGGTGCTCCATGTTCAAAATAACCGCGTAATGCGCCTGTCGCAGCCTCAGCAGATAATGGCGAACGACCGCGAGGTCATTTCGGAGGCATATGCGGGAGATATCATGGGAGTATTCGACCCGGGAGTGTTCTCTATCGGCGACACGCTGTGCTCCCCAAAGAAAAAGGTAACATTCGAGGGCATACCCACCTTTGCTCCCGAACATTTCGCGCGCATACGTCAAAAGGATACCTTGAAGCGCAAGCAGTTCATAAAGGGCACAACACAGATAGCCCAGGAAGGCGCGATACAGATATTCTCCGAGCCGCAGAGCGGCTTTGAGGAGGTCATCGTGGGAGTTGTGGGCGTGCTGCAGTTCGAGGTGCTGGAATACCGCCTGAAAAACGAGTACAATGTGGATATAATCCGCGAGGGACTGCCCTATCAATTTATCCGCTGGATAACCAGCGAAAAGCATATTGAGGGCGGCATGGACGAGCTTGAAAAGCTGGTGCTGACCTCCGACACAAAGCTCATTCAGGACGTAAAGGGCAATTATCTGCTTATTTTCACCAGTGAATGGAACATCAAGTGGGCGCTCGACAAAAACGAGGGTCTGGAGCTTGCGGAGTTCAACAGGGATTGACCGCAAAACGACATAAAAACGCACTATCCGCGCGGAAGGACATAAAGTCCTCCCGCGCGGACTTTTTTTTGCCCCGAATCTTCCGAACCGACAACAGCAATCTACATATTTCACGCCCTCTTTGACATATAATAATTGTACAAGCGAGGTGAGGGCTCTGGTTATTTACGCGGATATTCTGGTTATTTTAAACCTGTACATAAATTATTTTCTGGTGAGATCGGCGGCTCTGCTGCTGCGGCGGGACTTAAGCTCAAAGCGCTGTCTGCTGGCAGCGGGGATAGGAGCTGTGGCGGCTCTGAGCGCGCTGCTGCCCGAGCTGCCGTTCTGGGCTGTTGCGGGAATAAAAGCGGCGGTAGGCTGCGCGGTGGTTTTCACCGCCTTCGGCAGGCAGAAAAAAATCGATTTTGTGATATCTCTGCTGTGCTTTCTTATTATCAGCTTTGTTTTCGCGGGGCTGATGCTGGCGCTGTGGACGTTCTTCGCGCCGTTTGACATGGTTTACAGCAACGGCGTCGCATACTTCAATATACCCATAGCGGCGATTGCCGTTTTTACCGCGGCGGCTTACGGAGCGGTAAAAGCGGTGCGGTACTTTTCCGACAGGCGGCTCAGCTGCCGCAGGATATGCCGCGTGAAAATAACCGTCACCGGCGTTACTGCCGAGCTTAAGGGTCTGGCGGACACCGGAAACGGTCTATGCGATATTTTCAGCGGAAAATCCGTTATTGTATGCAGGCGTGACAGCGTCGAGAACATTATACCCGAAGCCGTCAGGGGATATCTTGATGGCAAAGCTGCGGACAGTACAGATGGGATACGGCTTCTGCCGTGCAGAACGATAGCCGCCGAATCCCTCATTCCCGTATTTTCGGCGGCAAGTATAACCATTGACGGAAAAACCGCGGACGGCTTTATCGGTGTCACAAAAAATACGCTGGGCGAAGATATTGACTGTGTTTTTAATCCAAAAATAATTTCGTTGTAGGGGCTTGCTCTCATAGGGCGGGTTCTAAAAAGGAGGATATCATGCTTAAATTTTTAAGGGGACTGCTGGAAAAATGGGCGGCGCTGTTAAGGAGAGCGTTCGGCGAAGATCACGTCCATTATCTGGGAAGCTCGGAGTCGCTGCCCGCACCTCTCACCAAGGAAGAGGAAGAGGCCGCGTTCGAGCTTATGAAAAGCGACTACGACAAGGCGCGCGATACTCTTATAGTACATAACCTGAGGCTTGTGGTGTATATCGCGAAAAAATTCGAGAACACGGGTATATGGCTGGAGGATCTTGTGTCGATAGGAACGGTGGGACTTATCAAAGCCGTTACCACGTTCAGTACCGAAAAGAACATCAAGCTCGCCACATATGCATCCCGCTGCATTGAAAACGAGATTTTGATGTATCTGAGAAAATACAGCCAATACAAGTACGACATTTCCATTGACGAGCCGCTCAACGTAGACTGGGACGGCAACGAGCTGCTTCTCTCCGACGTGCTGGGAACGGAGAACGACTGCGTAAATTCGCATATCGAGGACGAAGTGGAAAAGCAGCTTCTTCACGAGGCTATCAACAAGCTCGGCGCAAGGGAAAAGCAGATAATGGAAATGCGGTTTGGTCTGAATGGCTGCAAGGAGCGGACTCAAAAGGAGGTAGCGGACGAGATAGGAATATCCCAGAGCTATATATCGCGGCTGGAAAAGCGCATTTTAAAGCAGCTTCGCGAGGAGCTTGAGAAAGTGTGCAATTAGAGGCATAAAAGGTGCAAGTCATATCCTGTTTTTAATTTTTTCAAGAGCGCCCTTTTCAAGGCGGGATACCTGCGCCTGACTTATGCCTATCTCCTTGGCTACTTCTACTTGTGTCTTTCCGCGGAAAAAGCGGAGGTTCAGAATGCGCTTTTCGCGCTTTCCGAGCTGCTGCATGGCTTCTTTAAGGGATATTTCGTTGAGCCAGTTCATATCGTCGTTGTGGTCGCCTATCTGATCCAAAACGTAAATCGTGTCCCCCGATTCGGAGAAAACAGGCTCGTACAGCGATATCGGCTCGCTTATAGCCTCAAGAGCTATCACAACGTCCTGACGCGGCACTCCTATCTCGCGGGCTATATCCTCGATTTTCGGCTCGCTCCCCTTCTCCGCTGTCAGCCGCTCTTTTGCCTGCATGGCGCGGTATGCCAGATCGCGCACCGAACGACTCACGCGCACGGGAGCATTGTCCCTTAAATAGCGCCTTAATTCGCCCATTATCATAGGCACGGCATAGGTGCTGAATTTTACGGACTGCGTTATGTCGAAGTTATCTATCGCCTTTATCAGCCCGATACAGCCTACCTGAAACAGGTCGTCCGCGCTCTCTCCCCTGCCCGAAAAGCGCTGGATAACGCTCAGCACAAGGCGCAGATTGCCCCGTATCAACTCCTCGCGCGCCTGCATATCGCCCTTCTTCACCCGCGCAAGCAGTTCCATTTTTTCGGCTTCTTTCAGCACCTTCAGCTTTGATGTGTTTACCCCGCTTATCTCAACCTTGTTAAAATACAAAAAACCACCCTCCGACTTGCTTTGTACGAATTGTACAAGTATTATTGTCAGAAAGTGGTTTTCTTATTCTTGGAAAAATGAGGGGGCTGCTATTTTTTATCGGTCATGACCATGTCAATTGCCTGACGTATCTTTTCCTCGCTCATTCCGTAAACTCTCAATTCAAACAGCTCCCGCACATTTTCGGGAGCTCTTTCAAAGCGGACTTCACTGCTGTTGCGGCTTCCCTGTCCTCCGCGACATCCTCATTATGCGAGAGCTTTAACACATACTTGTAGAGCAGTCGGGCGTAATCCCTGAAATCTCGTCAAAGTCCATTTTCTCCCTCCTCTGTACCTTTAGGCAACTCAAAGGGGTTTTCGTTACATCATTTACTTTAATATCGATATGAATGCTCAAAATGCCCCTGTCGCGAAGCACGGAGGGCATTTTCTTTTAAACATTACCAAAATAGCGGCTCAAATTACAAACAAATCGCTTAGTTATGGGGATTTAAGCTTATTTTGAGAAAACGCTTGTTTGTTGAGTAATCCGAATTATAAACAAACTAAGCGGCGGCACATTCCCGCGCCGCCGCTTGTATTGCTTCAAATAATCAATCCTTGGCTTTCTCCCCCGCAGCACCCAGCTTCTGCACCAGTATTGCCACAAAAATTCCCGCCAGCAGGCAGACAAACCCGAAGCCCGTCTGCAAGTTGAAACCGAAGCCCTCGGGCAGAATGGCATAGACCGAGCCGATAACCAGACCCATTATAGCACTGTACACCATCAGCTTATACTTGTTTATAAGAATGGAAATGAGCTTCGCTCCGAGAATAATTCCCGCAACCGCGCCTACCGCAAACGGTATTATAACATAAAAATTCAGCGAGCTGAGGTTTATTGCCGAGATAATAGTGTCGTAAACTCCAAGAAGCAGCATTACAAACGAGCCGCTTACGCCCGGGATAATCATCGTCACAGCCGCTATAACAGCGCATACAAACAGCTTTGCGGTAGCTATTATTTCAAAGCCCTCGACAACATCGGGCGCTATGCTGATGCTGCCCGTTTTTTCCAGAACCGCAAGACCTATAACAGCAGTCATAGCAATGACAAACGGAAGTGCACATAAAGGTTTGGGCTTGCTTTCGGACGTTCCCGTTTTAACTATAAGCGGAACGCTTCCGAGAATCAGACCGATAAAGAACATATTTGTCTGCACTTCCACCGCGTCAAACAGGGATTTTATCACGATGGCAAAACCAAGAATCCCCCCTGCCCCACCCAAGCCGAAAACCACGAGAAACAGAAAATTCCTGAAAATCGCTTTTATTCCCGAGATGGATTCCATCAAGCGGTCATAAATACCGAACACGACCAGCATAGTGCCGCCGCTTACTCCTGGGATAACATTGGCTATGCCGAATGCCAGACCTCCAAGGAAAAATTTTAAATACTCTATAAATTTTTTCATATTACATTTTCCGATCTTAATTAAATTTAATAAAATGCTTTATCACAAAATACATCACCCCGGGAAGCAAACCCGTAATCACGCAGATTATTGCCGCGGCAATATCCACCGCGTCCAACCCGAATGCGGAATTTACAAATGGTATGTAAATAAGTATCAGCGGTATAACGAATGTCGCCGCAGCGCATATCAGCGGTATTTTTCCCGCCGCCTTAACAGCAGAGAGCGGTTTGTCCGGAGAAAGCCTCAGCAGCCCGAACAGTGCCGTGCAGAAACTGAACGAGATAAGCGCACAGCTTCTCGCGTAGTTTGTCAAGCCCTCATGGTACATGAACAAGTAGGTCGCCGTAGTGACCGCGCCGGTAAGCGCTCCCATAAGCGCAATCTCTCCCAGAAAAGGAAGATTTAGCCGCTGATTCATGAAAAACTCCGAGGGCGGCATATTGGATTTTATATCGCAGCGATTTCCTATATATCCCAGCGCCGCGACAGGCAGTATTATCATTGTCAGCAAAGCCAGAAGCGGCGGATTAAGGAACATCTGCTTGTCGCTGAAAGAGTTAATCGCTGTCGGAAGTATAAGCGAGATATATCCAGATATAACAACGGCAAAGGCTCTCTTGACATTTCGGTGTATCTGCCGCGCGGCGGCAATAGTATCGGCTATGGAGCTGAAATTGTCGTCGTTCATTATTATATCGGCGGCTTCATAAGTGCTGCCGTCGGTATGCTGAGATATCGTTATACCTATATCCGCCATATTCATGGCATCGGCGTCCGTCGTGTGCGTTCCCGTCATGGCAACGACCTCTCCCTTTTTTCGGAGCTGGTCGATAATATACAGCTTTTGTTCTGGAGTTACCCGCGCGAAAATATCCGCGTCAAGATCCAGCTCACCGCCGTATTTCACATAATCCGATATCTGTTTACCCGTTACCGCTTTATGTCCCGAAAGACCTATCATCTTCCCCACTGCTTCGGCAACGCTCGGATTGTCCTCCGTAAGCATTACCACGCGCACTCCCGACCTGCGGCAGGTCTTTACGGCTGCGGAAACGCTCTCACGCAGCGGCGCGGAAAACGCGGCAAAGCCCACAAAAACATAGGCAAAGCCCGCGGTGCTGTCCATATCCCCCTGCTGAGCGTCGGCGCAGGCAAACGCCAAGACACTGTACCCTTGGGAGTAATAATCGGTGTATTTTTTCTGTGCGGCGTACAGAGCGTCGCCATGGAGTCTGCACAGCGGAAGTATCTGCTCCGGAGTTCCCTTTATGCAGTACAGCTTTGAGCCGCCCACATCCCAGAGCGCCCCGCTCATTATCTCGTTGCTTTCGGGGATTCGTTCTAAAAGAGTGTATTCGTTGTACAGCTCCGAAATGTTCTCGTCAAAAAACGACGCTTTTACCAGCAGCGCACGCTCTGACGGATCTGATGTATTCTGCTCACACGCAAGCGCCGCTACCTTATAAAGAAGCTCGTTGCTTTTAGCATACATTCCACGCACCTCGACGCGGCTCTTGGAGATAGCTCCCTCCTTCTCCACGCAAAGCACCGAAAGACTGTTCAGCCGCTCTATATCGCAGAGACTCTTGACCACCGCGCTCTTTTTCAGCATATCGGAAGCGCCTCCGGTATAGTATATCCGCATGACCGTGCTTATTCCGGTCGGCAAAAAACACAATCCTATCGTTATACCGCGCAAAGCGTTGGGAATCAGCTCTTTATCAGTGAAAATGCCCGATATTACCGTAATAAGCGTTACCACCGTCGCCACAATACTGCACAGCGGCACAAGCTTATGCACAAATTCTTCCGTTTCGGTATAATAACCATGGCGGTTTTTCTGCTCGCCCAGCTTCTGATACAGCTTTGTGTCAACGCCTATCGCGCTCACGCGGCATATCGCCACTCCCGTAAGCACGGTCGTGCCGCTGTATACGAATTTGGGGCTAAGCTCGGTTTTGGTTATGGCTCCCGCGTATTTTGCCACGGGCTTGTTGCTCCCCGTGAAGATGCTTTCATCCACCGTAAGATCACGGCTTTCCAGCACGTAAGCGTCTGCGGGAACTCTCTCGCCCATCTGTATTATTATGGTATCCTCCGGAACTATGTACTCCTTATCAACAAATTCCAGTTTTCCGTTTCGTACCACCCTGAATTTAATGTCAGTGGACTCCTTTATCTCCGCAAGCCGCTTGTCAGAGGCTATTCCGAAATATATCTCCACAGCCGCATAGGCAAAGTCAATAAGCAGAGCCGCTATTCCAAAGCCTATCCCCGCACCGAAAAAGCATAGCACTCCCGCTACAAACATAAGTATAAATGACGGCGAAAGCAGCACGTTAAGCGGCGTGTACTCCTTCATTGCCTTTTCGTTTTTTGTGTATATATTAAATCCGTAAAGCGCTATATTCTTATCAATATCGCTTTCGGTAAGACCGTAATAGTCTTCCTTGAAATTAAAAAACTGAGCCATTGTTCAACTTCCTTACTATATAATTCAGCTTTGCTGAAAATCGTCAATATAATTTCCGAATTTCGTCGGTTTTAGTAAAATTACCATTAACCAAACAAACCCACTTACTTTATATTGTCGCATATTTTGCCAAAAAAATCAAGTCCTTTTTGCAACTTTTAAGAAATAATATAGATTTTTTTCGTATTATCCGACTATTTTATCTTTCGGTGCTTGACAAATCCCTGTTTTTATTGTATAATATTTTGGTAAACATCGGGCGAAGCGGAATTGGTATCGCACTTCATTTGGGAGCATAGAGCCATTGGAGCGCTTTGCAGAGCGGTTTTTCGCACATTTCCTTTCACACTACACGGTTACGGCGATTTTGTCTGGTGGAAATCTTGGTCGAAAATCCGTCTGACCACATATTTGACCACTTTAGAGAAAAATATAATAAAATCGGGGTGTAGCCCAGTTGGCAGGGCGCGACATTTGGGATGTCGAGGCCGGGAGTTCGATTCTCCCCACTCCGACCACAAACCGCATTACAAAGCCATTTGATGTTGTATAATAAAACTTGACACCAAATTCTCAAAGAAGTATTATGCAAGTAAAAGGATGGTGTCAAAAAATGAGACAAACAAGAAGTTACGACGCGG
>CAJULF010000023.1 GCA_910587135.1 uncultured Oscillospiraceae bacterium | reverse complement strand
TGCTTAACTTTAAACCCCTCTTCCTTCACTGAAGTGGGGTTTTTCTACAGTCTGGAGCCGCGGACCGCGGCTTGTTTTCGTTTTCGGCAAAAATCTCCTTTAAATTCCCCAAAAATCCGCCTTTACCCCTTGAAAAATATTCCGCCTTGTGGTATAATGTAGATGTATAAGTATGGGTTGAATCAACGCCCAAAGTTAAGGGGCATATCGCCCACGCGGCTAAATTTTCCGCAACAAGCTCCCGAAGCGCAGTGGAGCGTAAGCGGAACAGGGCTTTGGGAGCGCGGCAGGCGGACTTTGTTCGCCGCAGCCTGTAGAAAAAGCCTATTCGCCGCACAATGTCGGCGCATTAAACTTCAAAAAGTCGTGCGTTTGCGAACGCAAACGTGCGCGGTTTCCGCTAAGCATACGGAGCGGAACGAAGTGAAGCGGAGTATGCTTAGCGGAAATTTTGAAATTTTTTTAAATAATTAGCCTTAGGTCAACCTTTATACACAGTCTGAGGCGGACTTCGTTCGCCGGTGCGGAAAATTTTTAAAATAGAGGGGAAAGAAATGACATATAAAGAGAGCTTTATCAAGTTTATGGTGGACAGCGGGGTGCTGAAATTCGGTGAGTTCACTTTGAAAAGCGGACGCATCGCTCCTTATTTCATAAACGCGGGCAACTATAAAACAGGCGCTCAGCTCACAAAGCTGGGAGAGTTTTACGCGGAGTGCATAAACGAGCATGGGCTTAAGCCCGACACGCTGTTCGGTCCGGCATATAAGGGAATACCGCTTTCGGTGGCTGCATCTGTTGCACTTTACAATAAATTCGGCATGAATGTGAATTACTGCTTTGACCGCAAAGAGGTCAAGGATCACGGCGAGGGCGGTATGTTCGTGGGCAAGACCCTTGAAGACGGCGACAAAATTGTAATCATAGAGGACGTAATGACCTCCGGCAAGGCGCTCAGAGAGGTCATGCCGAAGCTTACGGGCGCGGCTGACATCAAAATCGAAGGCATGGTAATCACGGTCGACCGCGACGAAAAGGGGCTTAACTCCGATAAATCGGCGGTAAGCGAGGTGTTTGACGAATTCGGGGTAAAGGTCTACTCCATCGTCACAATAAACGATATCATAGACGCGCTTGAAAGCGGCGTTATCCCGGGCAAGGAGTACGTCGGGAAAATGAGAGAATACAGGCAGACTTATGGGGCGAAATAACGTCTGACGATCAGGGTCGATGCCGAATAAGGAAACAGACCGCGGGGCGCGGGGAAATTTTAAAAAATCAGGAGATAAAAATGGAGATACCTTTTACGCCAAACGAGGGCAAAAGTCTTGAAATAGAAACGGATTACGGCACATATGCCCGTTATCCCATCAAAACTCATGTAATAACCAAGGATGATAATCTTGAGGATATAATGGACAAATATGTCAGGGATTATCTGACAGAGGGCGACACTATCATAATATCGGAGAAAATCGTGGCGATCTCCCAGGGGAGAGCCTTTCCGATAGAAGAGATAAAGGTAAGCCGGCTGGCTAAGCTGCTTTCAAGGTTTGTTATCAGAACAAGCTACGGCGTGGGACTCGCCGCGCCGCAGTCTATGGAGCTTTGCATACGCGACGTTGGCAGGGTCAAGGTCATTTTCGCGGCTGTCTGTGCGGCGATAGGAAAGCTGTTCGGAAAGCGCGGGGTATTTTATAACATTTGCGGCATGAAAGCCCGCGCCATTGACGGTCCCAGCAAGGATAACCTTCCGCCATACGACCACTACGCGAAGATGGCTCCCGACAAGCCCGACGAGGTGGCGGAGAAATTGAAGAGCTACACGGGCGCGGAGGTGGTGGTTATCGATGCGAACGATATCGGCGTAAATGTTCTGGGAAGATCGCGAGGGGTAGAGGAGGAATTTGCGGCGCAGGTTTTCAGGGATAATCCCCTTGATCAAGGGCTTCTCCAGACCCCCATAGCAATTGTAAGAAAAGCGGGATAACCCGCTTTGATATAAACTTAAGGAGGTGCTTTTATGGCAACAGTAGGCAATATGGCTTCAACGCAGCTGATGATGGCTAAAGCTATGACAAACTACGGCAATCGCACAAGTCTGAGCGGTCTTACCCGCAAGATAGCCACGAGGTCGGAGCTTAAAAATCTTAACAGGCTGACGAATACCCCGCTCAATAACAAGAACCCAAACGCAAAAGAGCAGTATTCAAACCTCTACAAGAACCTTTTAGGCATCACCAACAGTGCGCTGGATACCGCAAGCAGCACCGTAGCGCTGAAAACATCCACGAGCGAGGCGAAAAACGCTGCGGACGACATGACGAGCTTCGCTAATAAGCTCAAATACGGCGGCGAGTACAATCAGGACGAGTACGCGAAGCTGGCGCAGAATTTCGCGGACAGCTACAACAGCATGATCGAAAATGTGAGCAATTCCGACAGCTCGTCTGTGCTGCAAAAGGGCGTTATGACGGTAAATACCGCAAAGGTGTTCAACGGCTCTCTCGAGCGTGCGGGCTTCTCTTTGGGCAGCGACAACAAACTGTCCTTCAATAAGGAGAGCCTCGGCGACAAAGTTTCCGCTCTGGACATCAAGACCACTTTCGGCGGCAACTACGGCTTCTCCAACAAGATAGCGCAGAAAGCTCAGCAGATAGGCTCTCTGTCCAACGGCAAGGGAATGCTTACCTACAACGCTTTCAGTATGCCGACCTACGCTTTCAGCAGCGGCTCGCTGTTCAGCTTCTACGCGTAACCGCGCAGAATTTCGCTGATTTGGGGTGTGAAGTAATTTAACGGTTGATCGAACCGCCCTTGGCAATCGTCTGCTTTCGTGACGAAGCGCCAAGGGCGGTATGCGTTTCTTGGTGCTGACCGTTATATCAACCGTGATTTGAATAGGATGGCATTTTGTTGCAATTTGCGCAAAACTTCCGGAATTAAGTGAAGCGGAGTATGCTTAGCGGAAAGCTTGAAATCTTTTTAAGTTAACACCGCACAGAGCGCGGAGCGCGGGCTTTGTGCGGTGTTGACTTAAATAACCCGCTTCAGGTCAACCTTTATAAACAGATTATCGAATTATGCTGTTTAAGGAATAAAAATATGTGCATTTTGGTATAAAAAATAGCTCTTTACCCTTGACATTTTCGTGAAAATATAGTAAAATAATAATAGGCTTATCCGAAAAAGTTTTTTCGGTGTCGGCTCACGTTTATTATATTGATTTGGTAATTGCCATTTATTTTTGGCGGCGTTTCGGAGATATATGCCGGAAAAGCGCGGACAGGCTTTGAGCCGAAAGGCGCGGCAAAGCCCGATATTACCTTGATATATTTACGTTATTTTTCAGGCGGCGGCATAATATATAATAGGAGAACAGCCTTTGTTATTCCTTGAAAGCGTTCTTTTACAGTAAATGAATTTTGTCGTTTACTGTTTGCCGATACGCGCGGAGTAAGCTTTAGCGGACGGATGCGCGAGGCAATTCAAATCATTTTTGCAGTGAACGTCGTATTTGTTTTAACGTTTGCTGTAAAATAAAGGAAGTACGGAAATCGGAATTATTCATTGTAAACGTTCAATGCCCGCTCGGGGTATGGGACAAGTCTGTTATTGCCATTATGACCGAAGGCGGAATTGGGGGCTTTGGTCAGACGGCGCGCGGCGCGGCGTGTTTCGGGCGCGGGAGTGCTTTCCGCGGCTGTTTCGCCGAGCTTTTCCATAAAAATTGTATATTTATCCCGCCGAAATTATAAGGAGGGAATTAAGGATGGATATCCCACTGTTTGTTGCTGTGCTTATCGGCATAGCGGCACTCCTTGTCGGCGCGGTGGTCTGCGGCTTCATCTGCTTCAGGCTTGGTGTGCAGCATCGGATAAAAACCGCCGAGGCTCAGTTTGAGTCAGCGGAAAAGGAAGCTGCTCGTATCGTTGAGGAAGCAGGAGAAAAAGCCGAAACAATGAAAAAGACTGCCCTTGTAGAGGCAAAAGACGAAATCTACAAGCTGCGCACCAATGCGGAAAAAGAGGTGCAGCGCCTTAAAAACGACGCGGAACGGGAGCTGAAAGAGCGCAGAAGCGAGGTTTCACGCTCGGAGCGCAGGATACAGCAGAAGGAGGAAAATCTCGACAAGAAAAACGACAAGCTTGAAAAGCTGGAGGAGCAGCTCCACCAGAAGCACAAGAAGGCTGACGAAAAGGTAGCCGAAGCGGAGCAGCTCAAGCAGAGCCAGATGGATATTCTGGAAAGAATATCGGGCTTTACCACGGAGCAGGCGAAGGATCACCTTTTGCAGCTGCTTGACACGGAGCTTAACCATGACAAGGCGCTTCTGATATCCGCTTATGAGCAGAAGCTCAAGGACGACTGTGATGAGAAGGCAAGGCAGTACATATCCCTTGCCATCGCAAGACTGGCAGCGGATACGGTATCCGAAACAGCTGTTTCGGTAGTGGCTATCCCGAGCGACGAAATGAAGGGGCGTATAATCGGGCGCGAGGGGCGCAATATTCGCGCTCTCGAAACCATGACGGGCGTTGATCTTATCATTGACGACACGCCGGAGGTTATCACGCTTTCCTGCTTTGACCACGTTCGCAGAGAGATAGCGAGGATAGCTCTCGAAAGGCTCATTCAGGACGGGCGTATTCACCCCGCGCGCATTGAGGAAACGGTTGAGAAGGCGCGCAGAGAGGTGGAGCTGCGCATAAAGCAGGAGGGCGAGAGAGCCGTACTGGAAACAAACGTAAACGGCTTGAACCACGAGCTTATACGGCTTATAGGACGGCTTAAGTACAGAACCTCCTACCGTCAGAACGTGCTGAATCACTCCATAGAGGTGGCACATCTGGCAGGAATTATGGCGAGCGAGCTTGGCGTGGACGCGGCTCTTGCAAGAAGAGCGGGTCTGCTTCACGATATCGGAAAGGCGCTCGACCACGAGATAGAGGGTTCTCATGTTCAGATAGGCGTTGATGTCTGCAAGAAGTACAAGGAAAACTCGGAGGTCATTCACGCCATTGAAGCGCACCACGGCGATGTGGAGTGCAGAACGGTCATAGCGGCGCTTGTGCAGGCAGCCGACGCGATAAGCGCGGCACGTCCGGCGGCAAGAAGCGAGAATTACGAGAACTACATCAAGCGTCTTGAAAAGCTGGAGGAGATATGCTGCTCGTACAGCGGGGTTGAGAAATCCTACGCGATACAGGCGGGGCGCGAGGTTCGCATAATGATAAAACCCGAGCAGATAAGCGACGACGATATGACGGTGCTTGCAAGGGATATCGCAAAAAAAATCGAGGACGAAATGGAGTATCCCGGTCAGATAAAGATAAATCTTATCCGCGAAAGCCGCGTCATCGATTATGCAAAGTAAACGGACATTGTAATGTTGATTCTGTGCGCTCTCACTTTATGTCATGTGAGGGCGCATAGCTTAAGAAAGGAAACCGAGCAAAGCAATGATTACTTTTGACAGCTCAAAATGTGTTGCCTGCAACAGCTGTATACGCGTGTGCCCATCGATCGAGGCAAACAAGTGGGTGCTGGACAGCAGCGGCAAGACAGTTTTTGATATCGACGAAAGCAAGTGCATACGCTGCGGTGCATGCATAAAAGCGTGCAGCCACAACGCAAGAAGCTATGAGGACGATACCGAGCGGTTCTGGTCGGATCTGCGCGAAGGCAAAGAGATAGTTCTTATCGTAGCTCCCGCGATAAAGATATCCTTCAACGGCAGCTGGCGGCACGTTCTGGATTTTCTGAAAAGGCACGGCGTGAAGGAGATTTACGACGTGTCACTCGGCGCGGATATCTGCACATGGGGACATATCCGATATATGGAGCAGCATAAGGGCGAGAAGATCATATCGCAGCCCTGCCCCGCCATAGTGAACTACATAAAAAAATACTGCCACAAGGCGCTTTCTCACCTTTCGCCCGTTCATTCTCCCATGCTTTGCCTTGCTGTTTATCTGCGCAAATATCTGGGAGAGAGCCGCAGGATCGCTGCTCTGTCGCCCTGCATAGCAAAGGGCGATGAATTCAGGGAAACCGGCATAGTGGATTATAACGTTACCTTCAAGCGGCTCGGTGAGCTTATGAAGCGTGAGGGAAGCGATCCGGACAAGCTGAAGGGTCGTTCCTCCTTTGAATTCTCGGGGACTGTGGGCGCAATGGGCGCGGTATATCCGAGACCGGGCGGGCTTAAGGCGTGTCTGGAGCTGGAAATGCCCTCTCTTAACGTTATCACAAGCGAGGGAGTCGGCAGCGTTTACCGCAATCTGGATATGTATTCGAGCGTCGATGGGCGTGATCTGCCCGACGTGTTTGATGTTCTGTCCTGCGACCACGGCTGCGGAAGCGGTCCGGCGATAGGCACACAGATGTCGGTCTACCGTATGAGCGGCATTATCAACGGCGTTGAAAAATATGCCCGCACCAAGCGCGTAAAGTTCGACCGCAAGCATAGGGACAAGGCGTTTTTAAAGTTTGACAAAATGCTTAAGTTGTCTGACTTCATGCGAAGCTACGAGCCAGAGGAGCTTAACGAGCGCCGGGTTACCGAAGCCGAGATAGACGCAATGCTGACGAAAATGGGCAAGAATACCGAAGTGGAGCGCAACTACAACTGCCACTCCTGCGGTTTCCCCACCTGCCGCCGAATGGCGGAGGCTATCATTAAGGGGACAAGCTCTTTTCAGAGCTGCGCGCAGTACACTCTTAAGGAATCGGCAAATCACCGCCGTCATATCGAGGAGGTCAACGAGACCATCGGGCATATCACCGCGGAGCTGGGGAATGTTGTTTCCATGCTTACGCAGAATATCGGCAGCGTAAGCGGAGCTACGGAGGGGATAGCGAAGCTCAATAACGTCAACTACTCCGAGGTGTCAAGCCTTTCGGGAGTTATTGACGAGCTGCGGCTGCTCAGCGAGAACATAAACAGCGCGATGGGCTCTATCAATGAGAGTGTAAGCGGGTTCTCGAAAATGACGAAAAATATCAACGATATTGCGCGGCAGATAAACATACTCGCAATCAACGCCAGCATAGAAGCGGCGCGTGCGGGCGAGGCGGGAATAGGCTTCGCGGTCGTTGCAGACGAGGTGCGCAATCTCGCGGAGCACTCCCAGAACGCCGTTACAGAAGCGGAGGAAAGCAACGCGCTGGTGTTCGCGGATATCGATACCGTAAACGGTATCGTCATAACCATCGCCGAAAAAATGCAGAATATTCTTGAAATGGTAAACAATATGCAGCGCAACATCACAAAGACCCTCGGGCGCGGCGAGGACATCAGTTCGGCTATGGGCGACGTAACGGATATAACAAAGCGCATAGACGGACTTGTTGCAAAGGCGGACGAGGTGCTGAACGATAATGTCTGATTAAAACAAGACCATAAAATTGAGCCGCCCGTTCCGAAAGGAGCGGGCGACCTCTTTCTTTTGTTCTGCGCATGATAATTTTTATTTCTGCTCCGCGAGTTTTCTTGGTGCAAGTTTTTGTTTATCTGCGCCGAGAACCTGCATAAAGGGCTTGCTCCGCTCCAACGCGAATCTGAAAAGCGGACAGCCTATAACCGTGATAACCACCAGCTCACCAAGCGCTACCGTACCCATGCTGAACCACAGCGGCTCTCCGCAAAGGAAAAGCTCAAAGCCGACAATGATACCGTTGCTGATTATCGGAAGCGCCGACGCCAGCCATATGTTCTTGACATAATACATCGGGATGACCGCAACAGCTGTGGCAAGGGTTCCGAAAATAATGTCATAAAGTCCGAAGGGGCTGAAAAGGTTCGCTATAAAACAGCCTAAAATCAGCGATACGCAATAGTCTTTCCTATAAAAGCAAAGCAACACAAGAATTTCCGAAAATCTGAACTGGATCGCACCGAAAGAAAGCCCCGGGACAGCCAACGTCATTGCCGCGTAAAGCGCCGCTATCAGCGCAAGACGGGCAAGGTTTCTGATGTTGAAAATTTCGCCTTTTGTCATAAAAATCTCCTTGTTTTTTAACGGTGGTTAGCAAAGACAACACCGTATTGAATTTTCATACCTATCTATAATCGGAGTGTAGATAACATATGCGGAAAGGCTGTGCCTATCACAGGGAAACGCGGCGACCGCGTACGTATGTACGCCGAGAAGCGTTGACGCATCGATAGGTAACGGGATTACCGCGAATATGTCTGCACGGAGATTATAAATCAGTATCACCCCCGATATAGGGGGTATGGCAAAATTGGAGCAAAGCCCAAAATTGCAAAAGCTGTCGGTCTGAAATAATATCTCAAACCGATATATGTATATTTTATCATATTTTCGGGATATTTTCAATAGGAAAAATGTTTTTTCTGCAATTTCTCCGATAACAACTTTCACTCCGTGTCAAAAACTGTGCAGTCTGTACTGACCGATCAGTCCTGACGGTGTCGTGAGCGCCCCCTGAATTGAGTCGCGGTCATGCCGGTGCGGCGGCGGAACTGACGTATAAAGTGAGTGTCGTTTTCAAATCCGCACAGCTCCGCTATGCTTCTGACGGAAAGCGCGGTATCCGCAAGATAATACTTGGCGCGCTCCAGCCGCGCGGCAAGCACGTCCTCGTAGCAGCTTACCCCGAATTCCTTTTTGTATAAATTCTGAAAATAGGAGGGGCTGAGCGCCAGCCGCGAGGAAAGCTCCGCGATACTTTTGCAGTCGGCTGGATTTCGGTATATTTCCGCCCGCAGCGTCCTCAGCGCGGCTGAACGGGAATTTCCTCGCGGACTGCCGCCAGCTCCGCCCAGCTTTGTCAGCAGAAGCCTCAGCAGCAGATCGACACATTCCCCGCTGTTTTCTCCTCCCGAAACCTGTTCCAGACCCAACATATTCAGAATATCCTCCGTGCCGCCCGCGGAAACTGGCATAACGGTATTAAACGGCATCCTTATCCTGTCAAAGAACGTATCCCGCTCATCGCATTCAAAATGCACCCAATCGTTTATATATTCCGCGCCCGCCGCGCCGTAATACTGCCGCTCGCCCTTGGAGTACACCACGGCGCTGCCCGCGGGCGCCGTTTGGACAATTCCGTTTTGCCGTACAACAGCCGTGGTCTTGAAAATAATTATAAGGTTGTCCCCCGAACCGTTCGGACGGTCAATAAGAAAATCCTTGTCATGACGGAAATCTATCCCCAAAGAGTGAAGCTTCATTATCATGTCCTCGTTAAAATAATGATTTATTTTGATTGCCGCGGTACTTATCTCAATTTATATAAATATTACACTGTCGGATAGCTTTTCCACCAACCATGATATCTTCCCCTTTACCTGAAATTCCACCCAATATTATCCCGTAATTCAAAATTTTTATAGTTTTATAACATATGAGCTTGTTTGCGGTCTTACGGATACTCCGTTCCATTTATAGTCATACAATTCCACGTCATCGGGAGTGACCGACATATATTCGCCGTCCATGCCCGAAATTCTTATTTCGCTGTTATCAATTTCAACATTAACGAAAAAAGCCTGCTTATAAAAAAGAAATCCGTTGAGATATCCATATTTTTTCATCAGCTTTTCCGACGCCATTATCTGAAAGCCGCACCACATATACGAGGCTGAATTTACCGTATAATATGTAATGTTGTCAATAACCTTAACGTCGTCTCCGTGGTCGTGTCCGTTCATACATAAAAGAACGTTTTTTTCCCGCAGCATATCCCTTACGGCGCTTCTGTTGCTTATGCCCCTGTCCCTATGGTTGTTTACAAGACTGTGGTGCGAGAAAATAATATGGCGCTTGTCGTCATTCAGCTCGTTTTTAAGCCATTCCGTTTCATAAGATGGAACAACGGGGTATATCGCGCCGTCCTCTTTGTAGTTTCTGCCAAGATATGGGATTTCAACGCCGTTCCTGCATAAATAGCAGGAATTCAGAACGATAAATTTAACATCATCGTATTCAAACGAATAGTAGGGCTTTTTCATTGATAAAAATTTCAGGGTGTTTTTCAGATGACAGTTCTCGGTGTCGTGATTGCCTATGGTGTGATACAGCGGTATACCTGCGGAGCAGAGCTTTTCCAAAACCGCTTTGTTCTTTTCAGCGGGATAGCACAGATCGCCCAGCGAGATGATGAAATCGGGCTTTGTTTCTTCGGCATGCGCCAGCAATTCGGCGATTCGTCTGTCGACATCGGGAACATCGTCATAATGAAGATCTCCGAAAGCCATAAATTTTATCATAATAATTACCCGTCAATCTATATCAAACGTAAACATTTCATAATTTACCCGCAGGTTAAATTCAACACCCGAAAAAGCGGCTTTCCGCGGACAGCTTTCATCAAAGACGGTAGCGAAATTGTTCTTGCCGTTTGTAAAAGTTACCTCACCGAAATAATCTTTGCCAAGATGTATCAGTTTAAATTTCAGCACGGTGTTGAAATCATTCCATTTGCGGGAGGCGGAAACGCGCTTTACTTCCCCGTTAAACTCGTTGAGATTCAGTATTTCAAGCCGGGTATCCCCGTCAATCTTTACATTTGTCGCCTTGAAAGCGTCAACGGTATAATGAATTTTAGGGAGCTTTACGGTAAATTCCGCTTCAAAGGGAATATCGCTGTCGTATTCCTCCGACCAGTAAACGTTGGCAAGGCCGCTCCAGTATATGGTCATAAGATCACCGCTTATATCGGTTATCTCGATAGTTCCGCCCGACAGAAATTCGTGCTCCAGCACATAGAAAGTACCCGCCTCCTCACCATCGGCGTTTTCCTCACTGTCCCAGACAAATTTCCTGCCCTTAAGCTCCTCAAAGGACGAAGCGTGGGTGTTGAATCCGTTGTTGTGATACAAGCGCACGGAGCAAAGCTCATACTCCACGTTTTCATCGGAGCATTTCGCGTCTATGTCGGGAAACAGATATATTTCCCCGTTGCGGCTACTCACCGAACAGTAAGTGTTTGTAATATCATATACTATGTCCTTTAACCTTATCTTTCCGTTTAAATCGCTCATGATAAATCCTCCCGTTTTATCAAATACAGATAATGCGGCATATCCGCTCCGCGGTAGTGCTTGACATAACCGCTGTCGGCGCGCTTCATTCCGTTACGCTCCGCGACCTTCCGCGACGGAATGTTCATATCACGGATAATGGAGCAGACCTCGTCGGCGTTCAGTATTTCAAAAGCATACTTTTTGCAAGCTTTCGCCGCCTCCGCCGCATATCCCTTGTGCCAGTATTTTTTATTGAACAGATACCCTATTTCCAGCAGCTCCCTGTCTTTCCAAGGCTGCACGGTAAGCCCGCACTGACCGATCATCTCGCCGCTTTCCTTAAGTATTACCGCCCATAATCCGAAGCCGTGCTTTTTATACCGCGCGAGCTGCCTTTCAAGCCAATTGACGGTTTCCTGTTCGGAAAATGCCCCGTTGTAAGCGTACATGGTTTCCTCGTCGCGCAATATACGGCTCAGCGCTTCAATATCGGAATATTCAAGTTCCCTCAGGTACAGTCTTTCGGTTTCGCATATCATAATGATCCTCCCGGATAAAAAAGTAGGATATGTCAGTCTTTTTGATATTATACATCATTGAAATTTATTTGTCAAGGTGGTAATATAAACATATAAGACCTGTGCCAACAGTTTTGGTACAGATTTTGATCCTCCCAAAAACAAATATGAAAGGACACTGCCATGAAAACCTTAAAGCTGACTTTAAATCCTCTGGACAAGAAAAGCCATATCAACCGCGAGATATACTCCAACTTTTCGGAGCACCTCGGGCGCTGCGTTTATGACGGAATATATGTCGGGAAAGACAGCGATATCCCGAATATCGAGGGCTACAGCAAAGACGTTATCGACGCGTTCCGTCAGATAAAGCTGCCCGTTCTGCGCTGGCCGGGCGGCTGCTTCGCGGACGAATATCACTGGAAGGACGGCATAGGCGAGCCGTCAAGCCGCAAAAAAATGATAAACACACACTGGGGCGGAGTTGTTGAGGACAACAGCTTCGGCACGCATGAATTTATGAGATTCTGCGAACTGGCGGGCTGCGAGCCCTATATCAGCGGCAATATCGGCAGCGGCACGGTCGAGGAGCTTTCGCAGTGGATAGAATACATGACCTTCGACGGGGTATCCCCTATGGCGGAGCTGCGCAAGAAAAACGGGCGGGAGCAGCCGTGGAAGCTGAAGTACCTCGGAGTGGGAAACGAGAGCTGGGGCTGCGGCGGAAGCATGACCCCCGAATTCTACTGCGACAACTACCGCCGTTATGCGGTATATTGCCGCGAATACAGCGGAAACAAGCTGTTTAAGATCGCCTGCGGACCCAGCTCGGACGATTATAATTGGACAGAAGTGTGCATGAAGAAGATAGGTCCTTGGGGAATGCAGGGGCTTTCGCTGCACTACTACACACTGCCCACGGGCGACTGGGGACACAAGGGCAGCGCGTTGGATTTTTCCGAGGAGGAGTACTACAACACGATAGATAAAACTCTGTATATGGAGCAGCTTGTAACGCGTCACGGAGAGATCATGAACCGCTATGACCCCGAGCACAAGGTGGGGCTTATCGTGGACGAGTGGGGCACATGGTACGACGTCGAACCGGGAACAAATCCGGGATTCCTCTATCAGCAGAATACCATGCGCGACGCGATAGTGGCGGCAATAAATCTGAATATTTTCAACGCCCATTCCGACCGCGTTTATATGGCGAACATCGCTCAGGCGGTAAACGTTCTGCAGGCGATACTGCTCACCGAGGGCAACGTTACGATAAAGACTCCCACCTATTATGTGTTTGACCTTTACAAGAACCACCAGGATTCTACCTTGATATACTCTCATATTGAAAATGAGGAGGCAAGCAGAGCCGTTCCCTGCATTTCTCAATCGGCAAGCATAAACGAGCACGGCGAAATAACGGTGACCATCTCTAACTGTGCGCTTGACAGAGGATTTGATGTCGAGGTGAACGGCTTTGAAGCCAAGACAGCCGCGGGGCGTATCCTAAGCGGCGAGGTTCACGCGCACAATGATTTTGAAAATCCCGGGTGCGTGGCAATAAAGCCGCTTGACATAAGGATTGAAAACGGCAAAGCAGTCGTTGCGCTGCCCGCTTGCTCGGTTGTTGAGATAACGCTGAAGGGCTGACGGAGCATTGCAAGGGAAAAAGCCCTGTCCGCGCTGCCTGTTGGCGGATATTTCGGAGGAGGATATCTCACGGGCGATAGCCGCAAGAATTTCCGCCATTCCCGAGGAGCAGCGTGTTTCGGAAGATGAGTACGACAGGCGTTTGAGCATATGCAAAAGCTGCGATATGCTGGTGAGCGGCACCTGCGGAAAATGCGGGTGCTATGTAGAGCTCAGAGCGGCGCGTGCGGCAAACCGCTGTCCGCACGAAAAGAAATATTGGTAACAGGCGCAGCACAGTGGGAGCAGCCGCGGTTCACCGCCAATTCGCGAAGCGGATTCAGCCGCACAGCAGCTGCCGGCTTGTATAAAAAGCTATATGTCACGCAATGTCGGTGCATGAAATTTCAAAATGCGCAAATTTGCCAAACGGCAAATTTGCGCGATTTCCGTTAGGCATGCGGAGTAAAGCGCAGCATAACGGAGTATGACTAACGGAAATTTTGAAATTTTTTTAAAAGGAGCTAATATGAGATTAGGCGTTTTAGGGGACATACACGCGAATCACATGGCGCTGGAGGCGGTTCTGGCGCAAATCTACGCGGAGGATTACGATGGACTGATATTTGTGGGGGATTACGTCACAGATTGTCCGTACCCGAGGAAAACCGTTGAGATATTGAGGAATATACCCGAAAGATACCGCACATGGTTTATACGCGGAAACCGCGAGGATTATATTATAGGTTATGGCAAAAATCCGCATGGGTGGGAGTATGGCTCAAAAAGCGGAGCGCTTCTTTACACATTTGAGGAGCTTGCCGCCGAGGATATAGAATGGTTTGCGCAAATGCCGGTGTCAATAAACGCGGAGCTTGAGGGCTGCCCCGCGTTTATTGCCTGTCACGGCTCCCCCGATAGCAATCGGTATTTGTTCCACGCCGAAACTCCCGAGGCGGAGCGCATAATTGAAGAGATGAACTGCGGTCTTATGGTGTGCGGTCACTCCCATACGCCGTATATTTTCCGCCGAGGAAATAAGATGATAGTAAACGGCGGAGCGCTCGGAATGCCGCAAAACGGTCAGACCTGCGCACAGTTCGCTAAGCTGGAATACGACGGGGAATGGCGCGCGGAGATCGTTTCGGTGGAATATGATATTGAGAGCGAGGTAGCGGAGTTTTACGAAAGCGGGCTTATCCGTAAAAGCGGCATATGGGGCAGGGGTATCATTGCGACGATACGAAACGGAGTGAACTATACGGTAAACTGCCTTTACGAGGTTCAGAGGCTCGCCGCGAAGCGCGGGCTTACCGTAACCGATGAAAATCTGTGGCGCGAAGCGGCGGACAACATTTCAATGCCCGATTAAACCAATTAACGGCATACAATCGCATATAAAATCAGCCCGGAAATTCATATTCCCGGGCTGATTGTTTGATTTAACGATACGTTTCAATCGATTTTTTCGGCGGAAACAATGGTCGCCGTGCTTATCGTATATACACCGAAATTGGTGTTTACATAACTAAGCTGCAGGTTCTTGAGAACAAGCTTCATATGCGCCGTGGAACCCTGCGGTATGTCGCGTTCGAGGTCAAGCGCGGAATAATTGGATATAACCCCCAGACTTAGTCTGAACGGCGCGTAAACAAGCGTTCCGTCTTTCAAAGAATATGTCCAATAAAAGCTGTCATATTCGACGGGCAGTCCCTGCCAGCTTTCGCCGTCGGGATAAAAATGCAACTCTCCCTCCTCGACATACCCTTCGTCTCCGTCGTAGCGGTCTATATACCCCGTTACCTCGATCTCCCCCTCAAAGCATACGCTTGAACTCATCAAACCGAAACCGTTGTCATATACTTCATCTATGTAATACTCAGCGAAAGCATCGGTGCAGGTGAGACTTCCTATCTTATCTCCTTTGTTTATAATGAAATAGCCGCCGCTTGCCGCTTCGCAGCGTTCGGTACATTCCCATTTGTCAAGGTCGAATTTTTCCGGATTGTCATAGCTGTTATAGGTTCTTCCGTCAAACAATGCGGTATAACCGTAATCCGTCCGATAATAAAGATACATGTTCAGAACGGGGTCAGAGTCTTCCTTAAACATTTCCGGCTCAAACACCTCACCGCAGATACCTATATAATCGGTGTCAGAATTTGTTTCTGTGCTGTCTGTCGTACTTGCGTCGGAGCTATCGCTTTCCGCGCTCTCCGGCGCGGCGGTTTCCGTTATGGGCAGGCTGTCGGAAACGCTTATGCTTTCTGAAACGGTGTTATCGGCGCAGGCTGTAAGAACTATTGGGATGATAAACGGTAAAATGCGTGTAAGTTTCATAAAATGCTCCTTAAAAATCAATGCGGCAGCAGTAAAGAAAGCTGCAATTCTTCTTGTTGTTTTTTCATGATTTTGTTTTCATTTCGTTAAAAAATAATTATTGAGTAATAATCTTAAGGCAACACCATACAAAGCTTGTGCGCAGATTGCGCTGTCAGATTGTACAAGCTTGATGCCGGCGGGCTTTGTGCGGTGTTGCTTTAATTATCATTATAGCATAATATATCAAATAATGTCAAGCGAAAAAGTCGGTATATAATTTTAAAATTTTTTAAGGCAATCCAACTCTACACCCGATTCTGACAAAATAACAATCAGAGCTATTTACACATCAAGGTATAAAAAACAAAAGAGCAAACGCTTTTATTTGGTTAAATTGTCCAAAATGGTCAAGCTGTTTTTGTGAAACATTCCCCTCTTGAAATGTAAACGTTTTACTGATATAATATAAGATAAAGACTTGGGATTAAAATTCCCCTGCACAACTCTTATAAAGGAGAAACGCAAATGAAAAAAAGAACACTCGCCGCGCTTATGGCGGCAGCAGTCCTGCTTACTGGCTGCAAAAACGATCCGGGCTCAACTTCCGACAACAGCTCCGATGTGAGCAGCGTCGGTGAAAACTCCGGCACGGAAAATATTGACCCCGAACCCGCGGATCTCGGCGGAGATGTTCCCTATACATGGGGAAACGTCGCGATAGGCTGCGGCGGATACACTCCCGAAATATATTACAATGCGGGAGAGGAAGGGCTTATCTACGCGAGAACCGACATCGGCGGCGCATACCGTCTTGACAAAGACACCCAGACATGGATACCGCTGACGGACGAATTCGGCACGAAGGAATACAGCTTCTACGGCATCGACGGTCTTATAACCGACCCCGTTGAGCCAAACCGCGTTTACCTTCTCGCGGGAATGTACACCAAGGGCTGGCTGGATATAAGCAACGCATATATCCTGCGCTCCACGGATTACGGCGAAAGCTGGGAGCAGATACCGCTGGAGTTTGAGGCGGGCGGAAACGAGCCTAACCGCTTCGGCGACCGTCTGGAGCTTGATCCGCAGGATAACAAGACCCTCTATGCGGGCGCGAGAAACGGCACTCTCTGGAAGAGCACGGATTACGGCTCGACATGGGCAAAGCTTCCCCTGCCCGAAGTCAAGCTCAAGCAGGAGGACGGCTATACACTCGGCGTTACTTTTATTTCATTTGATGAAAACAACGACCTGTATGTCGGTGTGGCAGGTGATGGAAAGGACTGCCGATATTTCCGCTCCAAGGACGGCGGCGCGAGCTTTGAACCGCTCGAGGGACAGCCAAACGGCGGTATTCCCTATCACGGAGTTTCTGACAGGAGCGGACATATGTATTTTGCCAGCGGCACCGCCGCGGGACCTTATCAGGTGCCCTCCGGCTCCCTGAAAAAATACACCATAGCCGACGGAACATGGGAGGACGTTACCCCCGAAGCTCTTACAAACGGTGTGGGCGATATTGAGGTCGACCCGAAAAATCCCGATATTCTGACGGTTTCCTCGATAGGTAAATGGGGAGCAAATGAGAATGACTGCCTGTTCCGCTCGCTTGACGGCGGCGCTACATGGGACGGAATTTTCACGGGCGACGGCGCGGACAGAAAATTCACGCTTGATTACTCCGAGACCCCGTGGCTGGACTGGGGCGGGGAAACCGCCAAGCTTGGCTGGATGATGGGCGATATCGCCATAAATCCCTTTGATGGAAACGACATGATGTACGGCACGGGTGCAACAATTTTCCGCACTACCAATCTTTCCGACTGGGACAACGGCGGAACGGTATCCTTTAAGGTAATGAGCAAGGGCTATGAGGAGACCAACGTATCCGCGCTTGCAGCTCCGCCTACCGGAGAGGTGCAGCTTTATTCCGCCTTGTGGGATATCGACGGATTTTCTCATAAAGACGTGGACGTTGTTCCCGAAAACCTGAACAACAACGGCTCTATGAGCTCCGCTAATTCCATTGCTTTCGCATGGCAAAGCCCGAATATCGCAGTGCGCAGCGGCAGCAGCGACACCGTGGAGATATCCACAGACTACGGCGAAACATGGACGGCAAAAAAGCCCAAGGGCAGCAGCGGTCAGGCGGGTACTGTCGCGGTGAACGCGGACGGCTCGTCGATATACTGGGCTAACGACAAAGACCCCTATATTTACCGCACCGACGATTTGGGCGAAACATGGACCGCGCTTGAAAAAGCGTTTGCCGCTCCCGCCCTTTGCTGTGACTGCACCGATCCGGATGCTCTTTATGTCTACGCGAGCGGAAATCTCTATATTTCCCGCGACCGCGGCGGCAGTTTCGAGTCGCTGAAGCAGATGACTCCCACATCCGGAAGGATCATTCCCGACCCCTACGCGGCGGGAACGGTATATATCGCGTCCAACGCGGGCGGTCTGTACCGCGTAAGCAATTACGGCGCTGCCGATGAGGATTTTTACAGATATCCCACGTTCATAGCCGCGTCAAATCTTGCCCTCGGCAAGGCGGAGAGCGATGGCGCTCCGCTTGCGATGTACGTTATAGGAACGCTTAAGGATACGGACTTTGTGGGAGTATACCGCTCCACCGACGGCGGCGAAACATGGCTCAGAATAAATGACGATAAGCATGAATTCGGCGCTATCGGAGATACACTTGCGGCAGATATGAATGTTTTCGGTCAGGTGTATTTCGGCACTAACGGGCGCGGCATTATTATGGGACGCTCGGCTGAATAACATCAGAAGTCAAAAGCAGAACGCTCCCCAGAAACGGGGAGCGTCAGTTTGCAGAAAAAGCCTATTTGCAGCGCAACGTCGGCGCATTAAATTTCCAAAAGTGTCAGAATTTGCTTTGCAAATTTTGACCGTTTCCCGCAATCGCGCGGAGTGAACGAAGTGAACGGAGCGTGCTTGCGGGAATTTTGAAATTTTTTAAAATAATTCTGCTTTAGGTCAACCATTATATACAGTTTTACGCTCCCCAAAACGAGGAGCGTCAGTCTGTATATAAAGGGTTGATCAAAGCCAATTTATTTAAATTTGAAATTTTCCGCGACCTGCCTAAGTACGCAACACTCCGCTTCGCTCCGTGTTGCATACTTAGGCTCTCGCCAAAAATATCCTGCGTCAACATTGCGTTGCATTAACTTTTTATAGAAGCCGACGCTCCACAAAACAGGGAGCACATCATCTTATGAAAAAGTTTTTTAGCTGTTAAGTAGCTTTAGATATTGCATAACATCCCCCACGAACTGATTGCCGCAGCGCGCAAGCTCGCCTAAAACGCGCTCTGTGCCGAGCTTTGTTGTGTGCCAGTTGTCTTTGGTGATATCGTAAACGTCCACAGGACAAACGATAAGCTCCGTTTCGGGAAACGCAAGCTGATACAGCATAAGACAGCGGCGCGCGTGAAAGGATTTGCAGACGATTATGGCGGTCTTTATCTCCAAGCCGCGCTCGTCAACGACACTGCGCGATAAAAAAGCATTGTCGCGGGTATGACCCGATTGATTCTCAGGGATTATCGCGGAGCGAGGTACTCCATTTATTGTAAGTACGTCGGTATAAAATTCACAGTCATTGTGATAATCTCCCGAATAAATATCCGCTTTGCGCTGAACCCCAGGCCATTTGCCGCGCTTTACACTGACCCCGCCCGACGGCAGAAGAAGCGGAGCGTACCCCTCCTTATACAGCTTTGCCGCATATTCGGGCGGTAACGGGTCTGAACCTCCCGGGAGAAAAATGATGTCTGCGTGCTTCGGCTGATCCGCGGCAAAAATAAATTCCGCGATGTCGGAAATTATGCGGTCGTTCATGTCACTTGTTCCTCATATCATTTGCCGTGTATACCACTTCGGCATAGATCGACGCAACTATCTGGTAAAGCTCCTTGGGGATAGTTTCACCCGCGTTCAGCATTACCAGCAGAGCCGCAACGCTGTCGTCACGGTATATCGGCACGCCCGATTCGTCCGCGATATTGACGATACGCTGCGCAAGCTCTCCGAGCCCCGAGGCTACCACCACGGGAGCGTAATTCACGTCGGGATTGTATTTCAGCGCGACAGCCGCGTTTTGCCCATAAAGGCGCTTGTTGGTTGAAGGGAGCTTTTGTTGTTCACTCATGGGTTACCTCCATAAAATTTTTATTCAGCCTATAATAAACGTTGTTTCGGGCTATATGCAGTTAAATTATGCTGACAAGAAGCAAATGATTTAAAAGAATTTCAAAATTCCCGCAAGCACGCTCCTCTCCACTTCGTTCCGCTCCGCGCGATTGCGGGAACCGGTCATAATTTGTGCAGCAAATTATGACTCTTTTTGAAATTCAGGTGCGCGGGAGTTATGCTGCTCTATGCGGACTTTGCTTTTGCTGCTTGATTACTGCACAACACCGATTTATACCCGTTTATTCAGCGAGGTTCTTCTGTCAAGTATCTTCGGGAATATATCGGGAAGATTGTGCGGCTTTTTCAGCGGCGCTGTCTCAAATGTCTTGGTGTTATAGCCGATATTGCGTATGATCTTGTTTATACGCTGCTTCATGGGTTCTATCTGATTTTCAAACCTGTTGGGGTACAGAAGCGCTATATTTACGTCCTCGCCCAAGGCATACATATCCAGCTCAAAGCGACCTATGCTTTCCACATCAAATGTCAGGAACAAGTGATAGTTGCGCTGGGTCGAGGGAGTGTTGTTGGGATTGTTCTCGTCGTTATCCACCCAAAGCTCTCCGAACGCCTTGGTGCCGTTCACGTCCAGCGGAAGTATATAGTGAGCAAGCGGAGTGAACACCCCCGGGGCGTTCAGCAGACTTTGCAGCAGATTTGACGCGTTGAAGCTGTCGAGGGATTTCAGCGCGGGGTGGTTTATGTTCTCCTGTATAAAATCCGTCAGGCTGTCCAGCGTGGAGCTTACGGGCGGGCGAACACCGTGCTGCGGCAGCTCGTTCTTGACCGACATTCTGTCCACAAGCTCCACAAACGAGCCGTAAAGCCGCTCCCTTATCGGGATATCGGGCATTGCGCGGAGCATTTCGTTCAGCTTGTCGATAAGCTCCTGCATGGTGTTTATCTTGGAAAGCTCGTTCATCAGCTCCGCGCTGTTCACGCCGCCTGCGTCGTCGATAAACAATCCTTTTGTCAGAGTCCTTACCGCGTCCATGCCGCTGATTTTTCCGCGTATATAATTGTTCATTATGCGCTCGATGTTGTAGCCGCTCTTTTTCAGAAGCTGCGTATACCCCCGCTCGCTCATGCTGTCAAACAAATTTTTCCTGTATCCCGTCAATTCGTCGGGCTCATCTTCGGGATTATCAACAAAGTTTTCGTCCGAAATTCCGTCATTATGCCGAATATCATCATTAACTTCTTTAAAATTTAAATTTTTGTCGGTTTGACTACCCGAAAGTGGTTGATTTTGTTGAAGATTTGTAGTATAATTATCTATGGAGTTATCTGCGCGGAAATTCTCCACCTCACCCTCACGGTTCTGAGCGGCATTAAAGCCGTTATTTTCCTCGGAGTCCTCGTTTGGGTTGCCTGCGGTTTGTTCCCGCGTAAGAGCCTGAGAATCGGCGGGCAGCTCCGCCCCATCTTCGGGAAGAGCGTAGTCAGTGCCCTCGGCACTATTCGCCGCACCGCCGACAACCTCACGGTTTTCGGCGGCAGTACCGCCGGTCGGATCGGGACTTTGGTTCGGCTGACCGACAGCGGGCATTTCCTCAAATAAAGCCTCGCCCTCCGCGGATTCGCCGTCGGCATAAGGAAAATTCTGACGCGGCTGCGCGTTCTGCGGCTGTACGGGCACATCATGAGAGCTTCCGGGGTCATGCATGGGCTGCTTATCAAAAATGGCGGAGAAAAGACGGTTAAAGGAATTTTTAAGCGACTCGCGGAGAGTTCCCGATGAGATCTGCGTAAGCAGCAGGTTGAAATACTCCTTGCACATATAGGGGCTGTTGTTATAACGCGAAAGGTTATGTACAATCAGCGGAATGAGCATCTGGGTCTTATCATCGTTGAGGAGACTGCCGCTTACGTCCTTAAGGATATTCAGCGTTTCGCTCTTGAGGTAGTCGTAATATTTGTCGGCGTCCTGTGCGCCCCACTGCTGCGACAAATTCAGCAGCTTTGCGGAGAGCTTCTCGTTGGGAGCGTAGTAATCGGAAAGGAATTTCAGGTTGGCTCTCAGCGCGCCGAGTATCTCGTTCTTATTCTGGGCAAAATTGAGAGATTTCAGAAGATTTCCGATAAGCTCCCTTGTGTCCGGATCTGTTGTGGTCTGAGCCACCTCGCGGAGAACATCGTAAAACTCGTGTCCGCTGAACATGGTGTTCTGCTGCTCCTGGTTCTGGATCTCCTGAACAAGCTCCTCGGGGGTTACATAAAGTTCCTTGGCAAGATCCTCCAGACTGCCGTAAAGGTCGGTATGACCCGTGATCAGCGCCTGATTAAGAACCTCCACGTTAAGCAGGTCCTTAAGAGTTTCCACCGCCATGGTGGGGTCTTTTGCGATTTGCACGGAAATAGGGATAAGGTCACGGTTACCCATTTCCAGGCGGCCTCTTTTACCCGCGTCGGCGGAATTTCCCGCCGCGCTCGCACCGGTAAGACGGACAATGTCGAATGGTTCGGTGTTTTCGTCCTGCTGACGAGGACTGTAATTGTAGTTCTTAGCGGTGATCGGGTTGTTGATCTGCGGTATCTGCGCCATCTTTGTTCACTCCTTAAAGTCGGGTAATTCATAAGCCGAACGGCTTTTGAAATATATTCCGCGGTTTGAAAAAACGCGGAAAAATGAAATATAATAAACGTCTTGTGTTTATTATATCATAAATCGGTCAAATAATAAAGGGCTTTTCAAAAAATATTTCAAAGAATAAACGCTAAGCGCGTATTCGGAAAGGAATTGATATTATGGCAAAAATAGAACCCGGCATGGAATCTATGCTTGACATGTACTTCTATGAAACGAACTCTCTTCTGGAGCAGCTTGACGAAATACTGCTCCGCACAGAGCAGGCAAACGCCTTCGAGAGCGATGACATCAAGGAGATATTCCGCATAATGCATACGATCAAGGGGTCGTCGGCAATGATGGGATTTGACAATCTTTCGGTGCTTGCGCATAAGGCGGAGGATATGTTCTTCGTTATCCGCGAAAATCCCGACGTCATTACCGATGTCAGCTTTGTGTACGATCTGGTATTCCAGGTATCCGACTCCTATAAAGCGCAGATCGAGGCTATCCAGAACAATGTCGGCGGGGAATATGAGCTGATGAACTTCGACGAGCTTATAGACAAGCTCATGAAAGGGCGCGACGATCTTCTCGGCGAAACCTCCGGCGGCGCTCCCGCTTCCGCCCCTGCCCCCGACGAAAAGCCCAAGACCACTGTAAGGGTGTATTTTGAAGAAGGCTGCCAGATGGAGAATCTCCGCGCTTTCCTGCTTATAAACACCATAAGGGACGACTGCTCTTTCCTGGAGTTTACGCCAAGCGACGTGGAGACCAACTCGGAATCCTCCAAAATTATAATGGAGCAGGGCTTCCTTATCACTTTCATTCCGATAGATGATACGGATTCCATTCTTAAACAGGTGGAAAGCGCGCTTAACGTTCAGGCATATGAGGTTGTTGAAACGGGTGACTCGTCAAAGCCGGCAGCCGCGCCCGCGGCTGAAATGCCGCCCGAGCCGGAAACGGTAAAGGAGACTATTCCCGAAGCAGCAGTTCCCGCTCCGCAGCCCGCTCCCACCCCCGCACCCGCTTCAAAGGAGCCGACCGCAATCGAAAAGGCGCAGGCAGCGGTAGCTCAGGCGCAGGCATCGAGCGGAGCGCAGAAGCAGAGCCTTATCAGCGTAAATCTTGCGAAACTGGACGCGCTGCATGATATAGTCGGAGAGATCATCACCACCGAATCCATGGTCATATCCAACCCGGATCTGGACGGTCTGGAGCTGGAAAGCTTCAATAAGGCGGCAAGAGAGCTGAGAAAGCTCACCAGCGAGCTTCAGGATACGGTTATGTCCATACGAATGGTACCGCTTGCCGGTGTGTTCCAGAAAATGAACAGAATTGTCCGCGATATGAGGAAAAAGCTGGGCAAAGAGGTTGATTTCGTTATCGAGGGTGAGGACACCGAGGTTGACAAGTCCATTGTGGACAGCCTGCAGGATCCGCTTATGCACCTTGTAAGAAACTGCATGGATCACGGCATCGAGGAAAATGTTCAGGACAGAATAAACGCGGGCAAGCCCGAAAAGGGTACCTTGAAGCTGATCGCGCAGAATTCCAGCGGAGAGGTAATAATTATCGTTTCCGACGACGGTCAGGGAATCGATCCCGAAAAGGTGCTTAACAAGGCGAGAAAACAGGGTGTGCTCACCAAGCCCGAAAGCGAATACACCGAAAAGGAAATTCAGAACCTTATTCTTCTCCCCGGCTTCTCCACCAACGAAACCGTTACCGAGTTCAGCGGACGCGGCGTCGGCATGGACGTTGTAAAGGCGAACATAGAGAAGTGCGGCGGTATGATAATCGTTGATTCCGCCAAGGGCGAGGGAACAAGCTTCATTATAAAAATACCGCTCACGCTGGCGATAATCGACGGCATGGAGGTCACCTGCGGCGATCTGGTATTCACCGTTCCCATCTCCACCATCAATCAGAGCTTCAAGGCGGAGGCAAGCCAGATCCTTCGCGATACGGGCGGCAACGAAATGATCATGATACGCGGCGTATGCTATCCCATCCTCAGAATGCACGAAAAATTCGGCATAGAAACAGAGGTTACCGATCTTGAGGACGGTATATTGCTGCTGGTTGAAGCGGACAATAAGGCAGTATGTCTGTTCGCGGACAAGCTGATCGGAGAGCAGCAGGTCGTTGTAAAGCCATTCCCCAAGTATCTGTCGCGCTACAACATAAAGGGCGAGGGTCTTTCGGGCTGTACTATCATGGGCGACGGCAGCATCTCGCTGATTGTTGACACCAACACACTTATCGGTTAAAGGGAGGTTTATGGATTTATGACTAATGATGTTATAAAAGAGGCCGTTGCGAAGCAGCAGTCGGGGGACAGAAAGCTGTTGGCGGACAACAGCGTTCTCGGTAAGGCTATGACCTTTAATATAGGCGACCAGGTTTACGGCATCGAGATACAGTACGTAAAGGAAATTATCGAGGTGCAGCGTATAACCAAGGTTCCCCACGTTCCCTCCTATATAAAGGGAATTATCAACGTGCGAAGCAAGGTGGTTCCCATTGTGGATATAAGAATACGCTTCGGAAAGCCCGAGATACCCTACACCAACCGCACCTGCATAATTATACTGGAGCTTGGGGACGTTTCGGTGGGTATCATCGTGGACAGCGTGGCTGACGTGGAAGACGTCCATATGACCGAGATATCCGCTACCCCCGACAACAACGCGGTCAATACCAATGATTTTATCCAGTATATGATAAGGTCCGACGATACCACCAAGCTTATTCTTGATGTGGCTAAACTGCTTGACGAGCAGGAATTTTAAGGTTTTAATTTTCAAGCTGCAAGTTTTGTGCGCAATGCGCTTTTTCTGACCGCGCAATGCCGCACAAAACCCGAAAGGAGGTATGCTCCTTAACGGGAGCATGGTTACAGAAATGGCACTGGAGATAACAGACAGAGAATTTGACCGGCTGGTAAACTATATGCACGATAATTTCGGCATAAATCTTGCGTCGAAAAAGGTTCTTGTAAAAGGCAGGCTGGGAAATATGCTCAACGAACGCGGCTTCAAAAGCTACGATGAGTATATAGACGCCGTTCTTGCGGATACCTCGGGAGCCGAGGTAACCACAATACTTAATAAGCTCACCACCAACCACACCTTCTTTATGCGCGAGCCGGAGCATTATACCTTTTTAAAAGAAACGATACTGCCTTATATGGTAGAACAGAACAAACAGGGCAAAACCCTCCGCATATGGAGCGCCGCCTGCTCGAGCGGAGAGGAATGCTACACTACGGCTATGCTGCTTGACGAGTATTTCGGGCGGGACAAGGCAAACTGGGACACGCGTATTCTCGCGACGGATATCTCTCAAAGCGTTATAAACAAGGCTAAAGAGGGAATATATCACGAGGACGGCATGAAGGGTCTGAGCAACGATTGGAAATCCCGTTACTTCAACAATCTTGGCAACGGGAATTATGAGATATGCCAGGCGATAAAGGACGAGGTTATTTTCAAGACCTTCAACCTGATGGACCCGATGCCCGACAAATATAAGAGAAATCCCTTTGACCTTATCTTCTGCCGCAATGTTATGATCTACTTCGACCAGCCCACAAAAGCCGCGCTTGTGGAGAGATTTTACGATGTGGTAAAGCCGGGAGGATATTTCTATATCGGGCATGCGGAGAGCGTTCAGCGTAATGAAACAAGATTTGATTACGTTAAGCCTGCCATTTACCGCAAGAACGTCAAGTGACGCTTTGTGTATACAAGAACCGTTTTCGCATAAAATTTATAGCGGATCGCAGCGAAGCGCGTTTGCGGTTTCCTCAACGCTCGTCTTGCGGCGCTCCGGATATTCCGGAGTTTGCAGGCACGCTCTGACGAATAACGAATTCAATTTTCCGGAGCATTTAATATGAGAAGAATTAAACTTTTGGTGGTTGACGATTCTATCCTCTTCAGAGAGGTACTTTCGCGCTATATTCGCCAAGATATTCAGATCGACATCGTCGGAACGGCGGGAGATCCTTATTCCGCACGCGACATGATCCTGGAATACGAGCCCGACGTCATGACGCTGGATATAGAGATGCCGCGCATGGACGGCGTGGCTTTTCTCAAAAGGCTTCTGCCGCAGTACTATGTTCCGACCATCATCGTTTCCTCCTCCGAAGAGCACAAGAAAGCGGCTCAGGACGCGGGAGCGATGGAATTCATTCCGAAGCCCATTGCACGCACCAACTCGGATATGGAGCGCTTTGCGAATGTAATATGCACAGCGATAAAGCGCGCATATGCGAAGGGCGGCAGCCTGATAGGGCAGGCGAATGTGCGCATTGCTTCCGGTGGGACTGTTCCCGAAAAATCGGATAAAACAGAAAAAGACGATACGGTCATACGTCCCATTATAACAAGCTTTGCCCCGACAGCCGCAGCTCCTGTATCTGCACCCGCACCGGCACAGCCGAAAGCGCCCGTACAGCCGAAAGCGCCTGTACAACTGAAAGCAGCGGAACAGACAATAAGGCAGAGCAGCCGCGCACTGCCGCACAACGGCACGAAATTCCGCAAAACGGATGTAATCATAGCGCTGGGGGCATCAACGGGCGGAACGGAAGCTCTCGAGCAGGTGGTGAAGGTTTTCCCCGAGGACACGCCGCCGGTAATAATCGTTCAGCATATGCCCGCGGGATTTACCAAGCTGTATTCCGAAAGGCTTAACCGCAACTGCAAAATGCAGGTCAAGGAAGCGGAGGACGGCGACAGACTGAGAAGAGGTCTGATAATTATCGGAGCCGGAGAGCACCATCTCAGACTATGCCGCGACGCGAGGGGCTACTTTGTTTCCTCAAAAGCGGGGGAAAAGGTTTCGGGACACTGCCCGTCGGTGGACGTTATGTTTACCAGCGTTTCCGAGGTGGCGGGGGCGAACGCCATCGGCGCTATCCTCACCGGAATGGGGCGCGACGGAGCAAGCGGACTGCTTAAAATGAGAAACGCGGGAGCGTTTACCATCGGACAGGACAAGGAAAGCTGTGTGGTGTACGGAATGCCAATGGAGGCGTTCAATATCGGCGCGGTAGAGATACAGGCGCCGCTGTACAATATTCCCGACATTATACTTAATCAGCTTTACTGATAAGAAAATAACCGCAGACCGACTTTCCGGCTTGCGGTTATTGTTTTATATCCCGAATAAGAACGATATCAGCAGTGCGCGGGCTGTATAATACTAATTCCTTATTGAAAGTGTACATAAAAAATCATCTCCAAAATCGTATATCAGAGTTTTTACGAAGATTTTTTGTACACTTTCTGATGGGAATAAGTATAAATTATTATTTATGTCAGCTTGTAGAAAAAGCCTATTTGCCACGCAATGTCGGCGCATGAAATTTCAAAAAGTGTCATAATTTGCACAGCAAATTATGACCGGTTTCCGCAATCGCGCGGAAGTGGTTTTGCGCAATATGCATGTAGCTGCTTATGGAGTTTTGCAGCTGTTTGCGCAAAACCTCGCGCAGCGAACGGCGCGTGCTTGCGGAAATTTTGAAATATTTTAAAATAATCCAATTCAGGTCAACCTTTATATACAGTCTGGTATAAATTATTATTTATGTTAACGGGGATTACCCTATTGTAATATTCAATAAATTGTGCTACAATATTATTACATTTACAGTCTGACAGAAAAGGAGCTTTGGCATGAACAACCACAACGATACTCAAAACCATTTCCCGCAGCCGCATAGTCCGCAGGCTCAGTCCGGAAAGCAGACGCCTGCGGGCGGAGAGCTTTTTGTAGGGCTTAATATATTGAGCAAAATAGGAGTAGTATTTATTATACTCGGAGTAATAGCATTTGCCGCGGTTTCTGAGGGATATATCTCGGCGACAGTAAGAATGCTAATGATATTCGCGGTTGGCGCAGTGATGGCGGGAGCGGGAGAGCTTTTCTACCGTATGCATTCCGTGATTTTTGCGCGGGCGCTTACACTGGGAGCGATAATTGACGCCGCGATTTCGGTACTGATAAGCTATTACTCGCTTGAAGCCGTCAATACAATTGCCGTTATCGGCATAGGTACGGGAATATCGCTGGGCGGTATGATGCTTGCATGGCGGTATAGATCCCAGACAGTTATGATAATAACGCTGATATGCGCTTTTCTTCCCTTTTTCGCGGCAGCGGATACGGAAGCGGGGTTATACTCGACGATTACCTATCTGCTTGTAATTCAGGGCGCGGCGGTCATCGTCGCGGCGCATAAAAGATGGGCAGGCGTTATGCCGACGGGAATGGCGTGCAACTTTATCACGGCGGTATCCATGGTATTTTATGCAAAAGAGCACATCAATTCGGAGTTTGCGGTGGCTGTTCTGATATCTCTGTATGTGTTGGTTTCCTATGGGATATACTCCGCGTATACCCTTCTTGAAGCCGTAAGAAACAACGGAAAGATGGCGGCAGGAGATCAGGTGATTTTAATCATTTCTCAGACCGCTACCATACTTGCTGTGTTCTGCTTTATGTCGATTTTTACGGACAGCGTTTCGGCGGGAGCAGCTCTGTTTATGCTGGCGGCGCTGTATCTCGGACTCAAGATAGCCCTTGCGGCAACTGTCGGTCAGAAAACCGCAGCGGCCGTTTGTATGGATAATCTGTTCCTGTCAACAACAGCTATCGCCTTATTTACCGCGTTTGCGGGCGAATACGCTTATATTGTGTTCCACCTGTTTGCGGCGGTGGTCATGGTGTGGGGGCTGCTGTCAAACCGACAGATGCTCAGAGTTTGGGGATATGCTTTGCTTTCGGTTGCCGAATGGTGTTTCCTGACGTATTGCTGCTTTATCAACGGCGACATATTTGCGTGGCAATTCACGCTTAACGCGGCGATATGGCTTGGACTGATGATACTTTATATCGTCCGCAAAAGAGAGAGCGTACTGTTCAATGTTTACACAGCAGCGGCTATGATAAATCTTGGCGCGTATGCAAGCTATATGCTGTCGGAAAAGCTGATAGGGCTGCTGATACGAACCGGCACGGTGATATACGGAACACAGGGGCTTTACGCAGCGGCGTTTTCTGCTGCAGCGTGGATGCTGCTGGGCTTTGTTTCGGGAAAGCTGAAGCATATGAAAAAGGGGGCGGCGGGACTGTCGCTGTCGCTTTATACAGTGGGATTGCTTTTCTTGCTTACCGCAAACATACATAACGCGCAGGCATCGGAGAATACGGTTCTTGCGGTTATATTGACTGTCGCGCTTAACGTCGCTTCGGTATTGGCTGCGCTGGATATGGCTCTTAAAATAAAGTCGCTTGCTCCTAAGTTTGCGCGCGCGGTCGGACTGGTAGTGTCCTCTTATGGACTGTACGCTCTGACCGTAACACTGGGCTCGAACAAGTGGGTGGTATTTGCAAGCTGCATAATAAGTATAGTATACCTGGCAATGGCGGCACTGTGGATAGTTTTCGGATTCCGAAAGGGTAACGCGCTTTTAAGGCGCTTTGGTCTTGCACTGGCGCTGCTGTCGGCGGCAAAGCTGTTCCTGTTCGATTTTAAGGGGCTTGACGCGGTGGGCAGAACTCTTATGTTTATCGGCTTCGGTCTGACGCTCTTGTGTATATCGTTTGCTTATGGTTTTGTCAGCAAAAAAATGAAAAACAAATAATACTATTCACAATCCCCGTATAGACATCTAAGCAAAAATCCGGCACTTATATTTGTCAAATCTCCTTGGCGTATTTTATGTACGACAAGGAGATTTCAGTTTGTATATAAAGGTTGACCTAAGGGTGATTATTTTAAAAATTTCAAAATTTCCGCAATCACGAGCCGTTCGCTTCGCGAGGTTTTGCGCAAACAGCTGCAAAACTCCACAAGCAGCCACGCGCATATTGCGCAAAACCACCTCCGCGCGATTGCGGAAACCGGTCATAATTTGCTTCTCAAATTATGACACTTTTTGAAATTTCATGCGCCGACATTGCGTTGTCAATTGGCTTTTTACAAACCGATTTTCTGCATGAACAATCAGGCAAAAGCCGAAAATCCCGATTTTCTTTCCACTTGATTTTTCCACGTTTTTAACCAAGTTTTCAACCGTTTCAGATGGCTTGGTTGAGGAAAAATGCAGAAAAAACAAGTAAAAATGTTGAAAACGACCCTTGAAAACTTAACTTTTCAACTTTTAAGGCACTTTTCAACGTTGGAATTGTTGAAAACTTTTCGGCTCTTTTAAACAAAAATGATGGCGTTTTGTCACATCTGATAGGTGATTCGGACTAATCCGCTCCCATGGTACTTAAGGCAAAACCGCACAAGCTATGTGCGGTGTTGCCTTAAAGCTTTTATTGGAAATTAAAATAAAATCGGACAATCAATAAGCGGGATCAGCTTTTGATTGTCCGTTCCGATTATGTATTGCTCCACCAATTAGCGCCTGAAGAATTGTGCGCCGACCGTTCGTCAAAAGACGGGGATGAATGTCGCAGGAATATGCGCATATTTCAGGGACTTCTTACGAAGTATTTAGGCGAATGGGCAAGCAGAAAATTCAAGAGTTAGTTGGCGGAGCAATAATATTACAATTTTGGAGATGATTGTATGTATATCATCTCAGTTTCCATTCCGGTATCCCATTGTTTATAAATCCTTCGCCGCTTCTTTAAGTATAGCGGCGATTTTATCCATGCGTGAGCGAGAGATGGTTTCCCCGCGGTCATAGCCCTCAAGGAAATGCAGCAGCTCGGCGCTGCTGGAGCAGACATAGTCGTTCTCCCGCAAATTAAGCCGCAGCTTGGCGTTGGGAGATGAGAAAAACAGAACCGTATCCACCCATACGTCCTCGCCGGAAGCGTTGAGTATGCTCTTGACTATATCTCGCTGACGGCGCATCTGCTTAATGGGATTATCCATTTCTATGCTGCTGTTTTTGCCGTCGCGGTAGAATTTTTTTTGAGTCCACTTTTCCGCTTTCCAGCTTCCGCTGATAGTGCCGGAATGGTTCTTGACCTCTACGATAATTACTCCCCTGTGGCTTACCACCATCAGGTCAAGCTCCGAGCGCCCTTTTTTATAGCGCACGGGGAGATTCCGCAGAATGATGTTGTTACCGCTTAGTTTTTTGGCGATACGATAGAGCTGCTTTTCGCCGCGCAGTCCGCTGTTAAGCACGTTGTAGCGCCGCGCGAGAAAAGCATAACCCACGTTGCACAAGAAAATCAGTACTATTACCACCGCCGCGGTTATGGGAGTTTCGTACAGCTTCAGCCACACGAACGCTACCAAAAGAAGTACGGGGCATATGCCCACTATAACCTGAAGCACAAACAGCGCCGCCGCAGCTTTATTGTTGCGGTTTTTACCTTTGATAATTTTATTCATATTAAACGTTGAATTTAAACAAAGTAACGTCGCCGTCCTGCATTACATATTCCTTGCCCTCAAGACGTACAAGTCCTTTTTCCTTAGCGCCGTTCATTCCGCCGCATGAAATAAGGTCGTCAAAAGCGACTATCTCCGCGCGAATAAACCCTCTTTCAAAATCGGTGTGGATTTTTCCCGCCGCCTGCGGAGCTTTTGTTCCTTTGGTGATAGTCCACGCGCGAACCTCCTTGGGTCCTGCGGTAAGGAAAGAAATAAGTCCCAGCAAACGATAACCCGTTTTGATGATACGCGCAAGCCCCGAAGATTCCAGCTTCATATCCGCAAGGAACATTTCCTTGTCCTCATCGGACATATCGGAAATTTCCGCCTCTATCTGCGCGCATATGGGCAGCACCTCGGAGTGCTCATCCGCGGCTATGGCACACACCGCTTTATATTGCGCGTTGTTATTTATATCTCCCGTAAAATCCGCCTCGGACATATTCGCGGCATATATTACGGGCTTGTTGGAAAGCAACGGGGTATCCCTCAGCATTTCCCTTTCGTCCTCGGAATAGTCGTAGCTGCGGGCGGATTTTCCGTTTTCAAGGTGAGCCTTGAGAGCCTCAAAAAAATCCAGCTCCTTCTGAACGCCTTTATCTCCCTTAAGAGCCTTTTTCGCCCTGTCGATACGGCGCTCGAGTATCTCCAGATCGGAGAAAACAAGCTCGAGATTGATGGTTTCGATATCCCGCGCCGCGCCTATTGAGCCGTCGACATGGATAATGTTATCGTCCTCAAAGCAGCGCACCACATGAACGATAGCGTCAACCTCGCGGATATTTGACAAAAACTTGTTTCCCAGACCCTCGCCCTTGCTCGCGCCTTTTACAAGTCCCGCGATATCCACAAACTCCAGTGTGGCGGGGGTGAATTTTTCGGGGCTGTACATTTCGGCAAGCTTGTCCAGACGCTCATCGGGAACGGAAACTATGCCCACGTTCGGCTCTATCGTGCAGAACGGATAATTTGCGGATTCCGCACCTGCGTTCGTCAGTGCGTTAAACAACGTACTCTTGCCGACATTCGGCAGACCTACCATACCTAATTTCATTGATTGTGACCTTTCTTTAGGCAGCACCGTAAAAAGCGCGAAGCGCGGATTTTGTGCGGTGTTGCCTTTAGTTGTTATATTTTATATTTTAACACTTTTCGCTTCATTTTTCAAGGGGTAATTCGCTCTTTTACGGTTTTGCGGGAATATTTTGCCGGAGTCCCCGCGTTAAGTGCGCCGGTCTGAATGTTGACATAAGGCGGATTATTTAGAAAATTTAAAAATTTCATGCATTGAAGTAATGCGGCAAATAGACTTTTTCTACAAACCGAGCACTGCATTTGCCATTCAAGGATTTTTACGCAAAATAAATCAAAATACCAAAACAGCCCACGCGATTGTTGCACAAAGCTCAATCCTTTTACCTTTCGTGTTTATGGAGCCGGACACCGGTAATTTCGCCTATGGCAGATTAAAATTAAACATTGGCTGCTATATAATCAGGGCGACAAATCGTAATCCGGATTAAAGTTCGCCACAAGGAATTTTTTTATTTTTGTATGCCGCAATAACCTTATCAAGCCATTTACTTTATAGTTTAATACAAGACTGTCATAAATCAACCCAAAGTCATCGGAAACATACTCCGCCAATTCGCTTTCGGTATTTTCTTCAATTATCATAAACGCTTTTTCTCTTATTTCACCTTGTGCTTCTTCGTTTTCGTCTGTATAACTTTGGGTATTTTTCAGTGCTTCTATTTCTTCATCAACCCGACACCATTCAGTATCAAATGGGGCACTGTCCCTACTGTCAAGTAATTCATTTAAGTAATCTTCGTCAAATAAATCATAGTCAATACTATTAAGGCAATTCAAAAGTTCATTCATTAAGTCCATATTATTTTCCTCCACAAATCCTGATTTGACGTGCGGTTATTCATGATGGATAACCGTCTGTTCAGTCATTTTAACGAAAGGGGCATTTGTCAACACAAAAGGTAAAAGGGAGCAAAGCTCAGCACTTTTTGAAATTTTACGTGTTTACGTTGCGCGGCGAATAAACTTTTTTACAGCTCCGACCCATCGCCGCTGTCGCGGTATTCCAACGGAGTCATACCGGTTTCGTCCTTGAAGCACTTGCAAAAATGACTTTGCGAACAAAATCCCAGAGAATTTGCCACCGCCGAAAGCGGAACATCTTTTGAAATAAGCTTTTTTGCTTCATCAATACGCATTTTGCGCACACACTCCGTTATGGTGATACCCGTTTCCCGCTTAAACAGCGTGGAAAGATGGCTTCGGTTGTACCCTGCCGCCGCCGCGATATCCGAAACGGTTATTTTATTGTACAAATTGTCGCCCATATATCTCAGCGTTCGCTTAACCGTAGACGAAAAGCCGCCGCTGACCGCTTCTTTCATTCTGTGCGCGAATTCCAGAGCCATCTCATCGTTCACCTCCGCCACCTCTGCCGTGCTGCGGCAGAGGTCCGCGCGGCGGATAAAAATATCGCTAAGAGTATACGCCTGCTCCTGCGACATTCCTGCGGCAATACATCGGCGCGTTATTATGGTGCAGTTCGCTACAAGATGATATACGGCATTGCGCAGGGGGTTGTCCGACAGCCTGCCCTTTTCCGAGCCGCTGTCAGGCTCGGGAGGATATTTCCTCCTCAGTTCCAGTATCCCCTCGACGTCTCCCGAGGACACCATGTCGTAAAACTCCCTCTCGTCCCCGTAGGGCGGATGGGGAAGCCCGCTTTCCCGCCTTAGCCACAATAAATAATCTAAATTTTTCATGGTTTTTCTTGTATCTTTCGGCTTTGGTCAATCAGCATTTTTAAGAGCCGTTTAGTATCTCACCGTAGGCATATTGCTTGCGTCAGCCTGTATATAAAGGTTTACCTAAGGCTAAATATTTAAAAAAGTTTCAAAATTTCCGTTAGGCATACTCCGTTACGCTGCGCATGCCTAACGGAGTATGCCTAACGGAAACCGCACATATTTGCCAAATGGCAAATATGTGCTTTTTGAAATTTCATGCGCCGACATTGCGTGGCATATAGGCTTTTTACAGACTGCCGCATGCATCTTGCTTGCGTATTTTCCGCCATACTCAGGCAAATTTTCTTGATAGGCTGACTGTGTTGAGCCGACACTACGGTACGTCGGCGAAAAATTGCCGTCGTCTGACAAGAAATCCGCCGCGCAATCCGCGCACAAGCTTTGGGCTATGTTGCCTTAACAAGTATGATTTCCTCCTAATATACCGGAGAAAATATTTTTTGCTTTGCCGGTATCAAGCGGCATAAGCCAGTATCGCCGCCGCGTCTATCGCGTTTATGCGGCCGTCGCCGTTAAAGTCCCCTATAAACGCGTCAAGCGCCATGTTGTTGGCAAGGCTCCTTAAAATCAGAGCCGCGTCTATCGCGTTGATATTATGGTCTCCGCTGACATCACCGGGGATTTTCGCCGCGCGGTCTATCACCACAAAATAACGCCCCGCGCCGCACACGTCAAGAGCCGCGTTTCCCGATTCGTCTATCCGTGCCCAGGAAACAAATTCCGCTCTGTTTCTTGATTCGTTATAGCATAGCAGTGTGGCGTATCTTCCGCTCTCCTCCGTGCCGATATTATATATCAATTGCGACCTCATTCCTATATTCCCGATCTCAAACCGCGCCGCAACATTGCCTCCCGCGGGTCGGGATATCTCCTGCGGTATACGGTTGGTGTAGAAGAAAAGAGGATTTACAATACTGATGTTGCTGTTGGGATCAATCAGCCATGAGAAATGCGCGTCTATTGGAACGCTCTCCGAAAGCACAGGCTCAATTATCTCCTCGGGGATTTCGGGGGTAACGGGTTCGGCGGGAACAGGCTTTTCCGTATTCTCGGGATTGTCCGGTTTTTGGGTGTCCTCAGGTGTTTCGGGCGCGGCGCTCATGCTTTCGTCGTAGTCCTCGTCTGCGGCGGGTATGGCTACGGGATTGCTGATGGAGTGATCCTTTCTTATGGTCGCGGTGCTGACGCAGAAATAATCATGCCTTAGCACGGGCTGAGAGCCTACGGGATCGTCCCATGTAACGTCCACATGATACCATTTGCCGTCTACCTGCACCATATTCCACATATGATTTTCACCGTTGCCCGAGCCGACAATGCATATGCATGGCACTCCGATTGATTGGCAAAGATAGGCGAATGCTTTTGAATATCCCTCGCACAGTGCCCTGCCATTCACCAGCGGTCCGTCCGCTTCGGATTTGTATGCAGGTCCGTTAAGCGTGTATGTAGTCATATTTACAATGGAATCGTGAAGCACCTTTATCCGTTTAAAGCTGTCCGATTCCTTCAGCGCTTCCTCGATGATGGGAGCGGCGGCGTTTTTTATCTGCTCACTTATATTTTTCGTCTGCGCCGCGTTTCGGGTGTAGTTGGGATTTACGGTAAGCCAGTTGTGGGTCGAGGAACTTCCCGTTCCCGTAGCTGAGCCGTCGATGTTGAAAAGCTGAGGGTTTTCGTATTTCAGCAGCGTCATTACCATTCCCAGAGCATCGTCGTTGAGGTTGTATTCCGCTATGTCAATACTGCTCTCGCCGTTCTGCACAGCGCTTAACAGCAACCTGTAAACCGCCTTTTGATCGTCCGTAAGAAGCGAATAATAATATTTTGATGTATAGTCCTCTAAAATTCCGTTTTCCGCCGCGCTTGCCGCAGCGTATCTTCCTCCGGGAAGCTCCGCTGCGGGGGAGAAAATCAGCACAAGCGCCATAACGAACGCCAGAATTCCGAAAGCTCTGTGTTTCATAATACTCTCCTTTGTTGTGTAAGAACCTGCTTGGTATCCTCCCAAGCACCGTTTTTACCTGTCTTTCCGTGCCGTACTCGGGCAAATTTTCCTGATAGGCTGACTGCGTCGAGCCGATACTACGGTACATCTGCGAAAAAACGCCGTTGTCCGCCGCGAAAAAACCATAGATCCGACACCTCTACGGATACCGAACATACTCCAAGACTTTAAGAACCTGTCTTAACGGGATATTGCACTCATCTTTTCGGCAAATTTTGCCGATGACCGCATAAAATTTCTTTACCTGTGACAGCGAGTCTGCGAAAGTCTGCCGTGTCCACGACAAAATATGCCCGAAAATCCACGCTCAAATATTTTGAAGACGGGTTCTGACCGAAATTACACTTAAATATATATCACCATTTTCTGTCATAGCGGGGAGCATCCAAAGCGGGGTTTGAAGTGCGCGGGACAGCTTTTTTCTTTCGCGAGATATGCTCCGCGATATTGAATGGCTTTTTTACGGGCTTGTTTTTATACTGCTCGAAATAATAATTTATCGATCGCTCCAGCCGTTTGGTGCTGCCCAGCCGCCCGTTTACCTCCAGCGCGCTGCGGAGCGTAAACCCCCTTTCGTTCAGCTCGGGGTGATTGAATAAGGTCGTGCCGTTTTCCACATGATACCCCAGATGTCTGTCGGGCAGGAGAAATTCGCGTATCTCCCCTTTTATCGTTACACTGTCGGGAGCGGTTTTCAGGTCGCGCGAAACGCTCTCGAAACTCTCAAATCGGATAAAATACAGCTTTCTGTAAATAACACGTTCGCCGTACCTTATAAACTCTCCGGCATACACGCTGTAAACCATCGCGTCGGGCAGGATATCAAAATAAGTGCAGCGGCTGTGACGGCGCTTGAGCTTTTCGGTGAAATATGCCGCCGTAAAGGCGAACGTCATTCCGATAAAAACCGTTCCCGCGATAATACCCAGCATAAGAATGAGAAATTCTCTGTTTGTATCCACGCGGAGATTCATCACCAGATTTACCGTACAGAACACACACACCGCGAAAAGCGGCATAAATACTATTATTATCATGCTTTTCAGCCTGCGGCGGTATTTTTCCGTGTCCGCGTGAAAGAAGTATTTCATACCGGTGTTCTGCCTCGTAAAATTATCGGAGACATACGCTCCCCCTCATTTTGTATATTAAAGTGTTGCCTTTGACCTGCCTGAGTGTGTAACACTGAGCGAAGCGGAGTGTTATACACTCAGACTCCCGCAAAAAATTTCACGCGCCGACATTACGCCGCATTAACTTTTTGCACAAGCCGCGACAAATTTCAGTTTCCTATAATATTATAGCATACTTTTCAACGTCCGTCAACCGTCCGCGCCATCCTGTTTTTTCCTCCGATACTCCATCGGCGTAAATCTTAAACCGTTCACCGACTGCTCGCTGTCCGTTTCTTTAAAGCCCAGCCTGCGGTAAATCTTCAGCGCGTAAGGCGAGGAGTTAACCGTGATTTTTTCGCCGCACTCTTTTTCCGCCCGCTCAAACAGCCGTCTTCCTATCCCGCGTCCGTGGTATTCCCCTTTAACGAAAAACAGCGCGATATGACCGCGTTCTCTTATTGCGATAACGCCTGTCATGCGCTCCCCATCGAATGCCCCGAAATAGCGCAGCTGAGATATAAAACCCCTGTTGTGTATACTTCTGCAAAACTCCTCCGTGCCGAATTCGGTATAATCGGGCGCTTCGTATTCCTTAAATACCTCCCAGCAAAGTTCTGTTGCCGAATCTGTTTCCTCACCGCCAAGCTCTCTTACAGTTATCCCCATGTCATTCCTCCGTTTCGCCCGCGCTTTTCTGGACAGGCGCGTAGCTTATGTCAACCGTTACGGAGCAGCTGTAATCGGGGTGTATAGCACTCATAAAGCCGCTTATCTCCTCAACAAGCTCCCTCTCGGGCATATCGAAGCCTTTGGGCACCGCCACATCAAAAACGCACTTCGTGCGCTCCGCGCATTGAACAAGTCTTACATCATGCACCGAAAGACGGGGGTCAATTTTCACAACTATCTCAGAAAGCTCCCTGTGCACCTTTCCCGTCGTGCAGTCCTCCGTGACTATCGGGTCGAGATGTACAAGCATACTCAACCCCGCGCGAATGAAATCCCTCTCTATTTTATCCACTACTTCGTGTGTTTCCGACAGACTGCGCTCTCCCGCCATTTCCACATGAACGCTTGCGAATTTCCGCGCCGGACCATAGTCGTGTATCATAAGATCATGAGTTCCCAGAACTCCCTCATATGACATTATTTTCGCGCGTATCTTCTCCACAAGCTCCGCATCGGGAGCCTTCCCCAGAAGCGGATTCATGGCGTCCTTGACCAGCCCGACGCCGCTGTAAAGAATGAAAAGCGCGACCGCTGCGCCCATTATGCCGTCAAGCTGCACCGCGGCAAACTCGGATATTGCCGCGGCAATAAGCACCGCCGAGGTCGAAATAACGTCGTTCCTGCTGTCCGCGGCGGCGGTTCTTAGAGTATCCGAGCCGATGAGCCGCGCGGATTTACCGTAAAAAAGCATCATGCCTATTTTTACCGCTATGGATACCGCCAGCACGATAAGCGCCGCCATGCCGAACTCCACGGGTTCGGGGTGAATTATCCTCACAACGCTGCTGCGCAGAAGCTCCGCGCCGATAAGGAGTATGATGACCGCCATTACAAATCCCGCCAGATATTCATACCGAGCGTGACCGTAAGGGTGCTCCTCATCGGCGGATTTTTCGGCGAGTTTGAATCCTATAAGGCTGATCACTCCCGAAGAAGCGTCCGACAGATTGTTTAGAGCGTCCGCCGTTATCGATACGCTTCCCGTAAGCACTCCCGCCGCAAACTTTCCCGCGCACAGCAGCAGATTGCACACTATTCCCGTAAGACCCGCCAGCTTGCCGTAAGCGGAGCGCACCGACGGCTTATCCGTATTCTTATAATCCTTGATAAACAGCCTCGCCAAAAGCATCGAAGCTCCCCCCATTCTGCATTGTATTATTATATCACGCCGCGCTGCGGTTAGTCAAGAGAAACAGCGAAGGCTTTGAGAAATCGTTATTTGCCGCGTTGATTTTGTGTTATAGGCTTGCTTGGTTTTTTGGTTGCTTATACTCGGTTGATTAAGGTTGACCTAAAATGGATAAATTAAAAAATCCCGCAGAGTATGACCGGCGAAAACCGTGCACATTTGCCATAAAGGCAAATGTCAGACTGTAATTAAAGGTTGACCAAGAGCGGATTATCTAAAAAAATTTCAAAATTCCCGCAATCACGCGCCGTTCGCTTTGCTCACTCCGCGCGATTGCGGGAACCGGTCGAAATTTGCGAAGCAAATTCCAACACTTTTTGAAATTTCATGCGCCGACATTGCGTTGTACAGATTGTGGAGAATTTCAAATTAAAATATTTGACTTTGGGCAACACATAAATGATCCGTTTCAGGTCAATATAACTTAAAATCATTCAACTAAAGTCAACATATAGTGTTTAAAGTCGAAATTTTCACAATATTTTCATTTTTCTATAAAGAGTTATTCAAACAAAAGCGTTATTATGTAATCGTTATAACAAAGCTTTATGGATAGCGGTAAGACCTCGGTCTGCCTCTTTACATAAATATACCTCCCCTTTGCCGCGCGTTTTCCTTCCTTTTTTCGCGCGGCAAACTCCCTGCGGTCCGCACAGCCGCAGGGATTATTTTATGCGCAAATTGGGCGGACATATTTAAGGCAGCACCGCACCAAGCTGTGCGGTCAACTTGCGGAAAAAGCTTATTTGCAACGCAATTTCGGCGCATGAAATTTCAAAAAGAGTCAAAATTTGTTTTGCAAATTCTGACCGATTCCCGCAATCGCGCGGAGGTGGTTTTGTGCAATATGCGTGTGGCTGCTTTTGGATTTTGCAGCTGCTCGCGCAAAACCTCACGCAGCGAACGGCGCGGGATTGCGGGAATTTTGAAAATTTTTTTAATAATTCGCCCTTGGTCAACCTTTTTACACAGGCTTTCCGCGTCCTAATTCAACACGTTTATGTGTCCTTGTATAATTTTATCCCCGTATCTTGTATATTTTGCAAAAAAATAAGAAAAAATTAAAAAAACATATAGCAATTTTTTCCGATATCTGTTATAATAGGTATAGGCGGCGCGGACGTGCCTGTGCAAAAGCGCGTTTATGACGCCGAGAGAAGTATAATACTCTACGACTATGCCGGAGAGTGAAAATTTTTATTCAGGAGGAAATTTCCAATGGCAAAAAAATATTGTTATCTCTTCTCCGAGGGCAACGCCAATATGCGTGAGCTGCTCGGCGGCAAGGGCGCTAACCTTGCCGAGATGACCAACATCGGTATGCCTGTTCCCCAGGGCTTTACCATCACCACCGAGGCCTGCACACAGTATTATGAGGACGGCAGACAGATCAATGATGAAATCATGGCTGAGATCAACGAGTATATTGTAAAGATGGAGGGTATTACAGGCAAGAAGTTCGGCGATAAGGAGAACCCGCTGCTGGTTTCCGTTCGTTCGGGCGCGCGCGCTTCCATGCCCGGTATGATGGATACCATTCTTAATCTGGGTCTTAACGAAGAGGTCGTAGACGTAATCGCCAAGCAGTCGGGCAACCCCAGATGGGCTTGGGACTGCTACAGAAGATTTATCCAGATGTACTCCGACGTTGTTATGGAGGTTGGAAAGAAGTACTTCGAGCAGCTTATCGACGAGATGAAGGAAAAGAAGGGCGTTAAGCAGGACGTAGAGCTTACCGCGGACGATCTCAAGGAGCTTGCGGGTCAGTTCAAGGCTGAGTACAAGTCCAAGATCGGCGAGGACTTCCCCTCCGACCCCAAGGAGCAGCTTATGGGTGCCGTAAAGGCCGTATTCCGTTCATGGGACAACCCCAGAGCCAACGTTTACCGCCGCGACAACGATATTCCCTATTCATGGGGTACCGCCGTTAACGTACAGTCCATGGCGTTCGGCAACATGGGTGACGACTGCGGCACGGGCGTTGCGTTCACACGCGATCCCGCTACCGGCGAAAAGAAGCTCATGGGCGAGTTCCTGACCAACGCGCAGGGCGAGGACGTTGTTGCGGGTGTCCGCACTCCTATGCCCATCGCTCAGATGGCTGAGAAGTTCCCCGAGGCGTTCAACCAGTTCAAGGACGTTTGCCAGAAGCTGGAGAACCACTACCGCGATATGCAGGATATGGAGTTTACCGTTGAGCACGGCAAGCTGTATATGCTCCAGACAAGAAACGGTAAGAGAACCGCGCAGGCTGCGCTGAAGATTGCGTGCGACCTTGTTGACGAGGGCATGAGAACAGAGCAGGAAGCGGTTGCTATGATAGATCCCCGTAACCTGGATACGCTACTTCACCCGCAGTTCGACCAGGCGGCTCTTAAGGCAGCTACGCCCGTAGGCAAGGGTCTCGGCGCTTCTCCCGGAGCTGCTTGCGGTAAAATCGTATTCTCCGCTGAGGACGCTGTTGAGTGGAAGGGTCGCGGTGAAAAGGTTGTTCTGGTTCGTCTGGAGACCTCTCCCGAGGACATCACGGGTATGAAGGCTTCTCAGGGTATACTGACCGTTCGCGGCGGTATGACCTCTCACGCTGCCGTTGTAGCGCGCGGTATGGGTACCTGCTGTGTATCCGGCTGCGGCGACATCAAGATGGACGAGGAGAACAAGAAGTTCGAGCTGGCAGGCAAGACCTACCATGAGGGTGACTGCATCTCCATCGACGGTACGACCGGTAATATCTACGACGGACTTATCCCCACGGTTGACGCAACTATCGCGGGCGAGTTCGGCAGAATTATGACTTGGGCTGACAAGTACAGAAAGCTCAAGGTAAGAACCAACGCGGATACTCCCGCTGACGCAAAGAAGGCTCGCGAGCTGGGCGCTGAGGGTATCGGTCTTTGCCGCACCGAGCATATGTTCTTTGAGGCTGACAGAATCGCGGCGTTCCGCGAGATGATCTGCTCCGATACCGTTGAGGAGAGAGAGGCAGCGCTGGCTAAGATCGAGCCTATGCAGCAGAGCGACTTCGAGAAGCTGTATGAGGCTCTTGAGGGCAACCCCGTTACAATTCGTTTCCTCGACCCGCCTCTGCACGAGTTCGTTCCCACAGAGGAAGCGGACATCGAGCTGCTGGCTAAGACCCAGGGCAAGTCGGTTGAGACTATCAAGAACATCATTGCTTCTCTGCATGAGTTCAACCCGATGATGGGTCACCGCGGCTGCCGTCTTGCGGTAACCTACCCCGAGATCGCCAAGATGCAGACAAGCGCTGTTATTAAGGCTGCTATAAACGTCAAGAAGGCTCATCCCGACTGGAACATCGTTCCCGAGATAATGATTCCGCTGGTTGGCGAGATCAAGGAGCTGAAGTACGTTAAGGATACTGTTGTAAAGACCGCTGACGCAGTTATCGCGGCTGCTGGAGCTGACCTCAAGTACGAGGTTGGAACAATGATCGAGATCCCCCGTGCGGCTCTTACGGCTGATGAAATCGCTAAGGAGGCTGAGTTCTTCTGCTTTGGTACAAACGACCTGACCCAGATGACCTACGGCTTCTCGCGCGACGACGCGGGCAAGTTCCTGAACGCTTACTACGACGCTAAGATCTTCGAGAACGATCCTTTCGCTAAGCTCGACCAGACAGGCGTAGGCAAGCTGATGGAGACCGCTATCAAGCTTGGCAAGGCAACCCGTCCCGAGCTTCACATCGGTATCTGCGGCGAGCACGGCGGCGATCCTTCGTCCGTTGAGTTCTGCCACAAGCTGGGCTTGACCTATGTTTCCTGCTCACCTTTCCGTGTTCCGATCGCAAGACTTGCGGCGGCACAGGCGGCAATCGCAGAGAACAAGTAATTCATTGAATTGAATAAACCGACCCCATGTTTTTTAACATGGGGTCACATTCTGTATATAAAGGTTGACCTAAGGTTAATTATTTAAAAAATTTCAAAATTTCCGCACTCACGCTCCGCTTCACTTCGTTTC
>CAJULF010000022.1 GCA_910587135.1 uncultured Oscillospiraceae bacterium | reverse complement strand
GCTAAAGCTACAAAAAGTCGTGCGTTTGCGAACGCAAACGCACGCGGTTTCCGCTCCGCATGCTTAGCGGAAATTTTGAAATTTTTTTTAATAATTAGCCCTATGTCAACCTTTATATACAGTCTGTTACCCGCCCATTTCGGGCGGGCATTTTTGTGCTGAAAAGGCGGGAAGATTATTTTGGCTCGACGGGTATCCAGACCTCGTACCAGCGGTTTTTTCTGCGCACCTCGCGGTCTGTCCATAGGTGCAGCACCTCAATGGCAAGGTTGCTTTTCTGTCTGTACCCGGACGAGGGAAGCCAAGAATCGAATATTTGTTCAAACAGCTTAGGGAACTCGTCCCATGCATTTCCGCCGCGCTCGGTTTTGAACGTAGCGTATGTCCCCGCGGGAAGTACGCGCGTTTCCATATTACCAGCTTTAATATCCGCTCTCTCGCGAGCTATCATATACCTGCCGTCCTGCCATATTCCGTACCATACGCCGTCAAGTTCGGTGCTGCCCTTTTCGTCCCACTTTGCACAACATATTTTATTGGGAACAGCCGTATTGTCGGACGACCACCACATTTTACTGCGCAGCTCCTCGCGGTTATTATAGCCCTCTCCGTCGTACTGCTCCGATATCCCGAAAAGCTCTGTTTCGGGAAGCTCGATAATTCTGAAAACCATCTTTTTCGCTCCTTTGATAATAATGTAGAAGGAAGCGGCGGATATATTTTCAGCTCCCCGCCGTTTTTGCGGTATTCCGACGGAGTAATGCCATGCTGCTTTGTGAAACCCTTGAAAATGAATCCGCGCTGTCGTATCCGTATTTAACGGCGATATCTATAATGCGTTCGCTGCTGCCGCGGATATCGTTTGCTGCAAGCGTCAATCTTCTGCGGCGGATATATTCTTTAAGCGTCATCCCCGTCATATAGCTGAAAAACCGCAGAAAGCTGTCAGCGGTTATGCCCGCCGTTAAAGCCCCTTTTTCAATGTCTGTCTCTTCACACAAATTATTATCTATGTACCTAACAGCCGCGTTCAAGCTTTTATATCCATCTTCTTCACCTCCTGCTGTTATTGTATCAGAAAATGATGTGGGAAGTCCGACATTTTCAGAGCGAGATTATACCTCTTTGATATCCTCGGGCTATAAATATTCCGTTACGTCAGTTACCCTGTCGACTGTATGGTCGGGGCGGTGACATATAAGATTTAAGCTGCCGCCCGCAAAAGTTCCCTGTCTTACCCATATCGTGCGCATTCCGAGCTGTGCCGCGGGTTCTATGTCATTGTCAAGTCTGTCGCCAATCATATACGTTTCCGACGAGGTACAGCCCGCTTTATCCAGCGCGATTTCAAATATTTTTAAATCCGGCTTGCTGAATCCTATCTCGGCGGAGGATATTATTAAATCAAAGTACTGACGAATACCGTATTTTTCAAGCCGCTGCTCCGTTCCTGCGCTCTGATTGGCGATAACGCCCAAGCGGTATTTTTTTGATAAAACTTCAAGAAGCCGCGGAACACCATCGTATACCTTTTCAAGATGGCAGGGCCATTTAACGGTTTCAAGCCCGAACTCCCTTGCCGCGTCCTTATACGGCAGACGGTTCTGCGCGGCAAGCTCCGCCATGCGCCTTTCCAGAACCTCTCTGCACGGCGCGCCGCGCTGCCTGAGCAATTCGCGCGTTCTGTACTCCGCGCACTCGCTCTCGTCAATAAGAGTTGAGCCCAAATCAAAAAACAACCTTTTTATCATTTTTTTGCTCCTTCGGTATCCGTAAAATAAAGGGTCTGAAAGCTGAACTGAAATGCAGCCGTAAACGCGCCGCCTATATTTTCTTCGGCGTAACATCGCTCCATTTTACCCCAAGCTTTGCCGCGAGAACATCATTGAAAAGTTCCTCGTTTCGGCTGCCTATCATAATATTTGCGGAAAACCCATTCGACCTGAACCAGCCGAGCGTTCCGCCCTCATTGAACAGAACGATATTCCCGTACTGCCAATATTCCTCCAGAATATCCAACCGACCCGAGAAAGTTTCCTGAAGCATTTTCTCGGGCGACAGAGCCGCGCGGAGTTCCCCCGTTATCTTGCCCTCTCTGACGAACGGCATTGAACATATTGTCTTAACGACTATCCTGTTCATTGCATAGAAAAAATTTTCGTCCCCCGCGGAGCACTCCCATGCGCCCTTGCGGCAGACTCCCACCATTCCCTCGTCAACGGACAAGCCCACAAAAGTTCTCCTTATTCTGTAAAACACGATATATCCGCCGTCGGTGTATAACTCGTCGAGCGAAAGGAAGCGCTCCGTTCCCTCGGTAAGCCTGCCGTCAGCGCCGAGAAATTTATAGAGAATTTTGATTTCGCGCGGCAGAGATACTCCAAGCCGCTTTTCGGTCGCGGTAAAATCTATTTCTTTAAATTCGGTTTTACCCGCGCATTTGAAAATGATTTCCAGACCACGCTCAAAATCCGTAAATTCCTGCTCGGTAAAAGCGTGATTATCCCACAGCTTCACCGCGTCGTCTTTATCGGTAAACGAAACGTCGGTTTTAATATGCTCCGGCTTCAATGCGGAAATACACACTCTTCCCGACACCTGAGCCGCGGGATATTCCCCGTAATAAACATTGCCGCGCAGGAAATAAAATCCCTTTTTCATATTTGGCATAATAATTTCCCCTTTTGAAAATCAGAATTTCACAGGCTTGTACTTGTCCAGATCCCTTACACTCGCTGAGTCGTAAAACTCACGGAAAATTTCAACGCACTCATTTTCGCCGCAGAGCTTTTCCACAAGTCTTGTGTGATTTTCGTCCTCTATTCCGAGCTGTACGATGATCCGGTCGCCGCGCGTATCCCTTACCGCCTGAACATAGCGGATATTATGCCGCGCATCTCCCACGGTGAGCGTAACAAACTCATCGTCATCATCAAACATTTCCAGCACACGGTCAAGAACGTCCTGCCAATTTTTCGCCGCTCTTTCGAGCGTTTGGGTGTGTAGCTTGTGCGGAACATCACACTTGGTTTTTTCAAAAAGCATTTCTCCGTTTTCGTTTTGCATATCGGTATCCTCCGTTATTTTATCGGGAACGCTATTCGTAATACGCCCTCCCGTTTTTTCGTCTATGTAGTTTTTCAGCCGCGAGAATTTGCTTTGCGCAAACTGTTCCGCCAACAGCTCGGGAGTTTCGCGACGGCTTCCGAATCAACGTCTATAAAGGTGCTGAAGCGATATTTGCCGCTTTCGCAGGTAAATTTTATCGTTTCAATACAGCGGTATGCCTCACCCGTCAGCCGTCCTCCTCTGATAAATTCGCGGCTGACCTCGGCGCTTTTTATCGAATCGTAGGGGATATTTATTTTTTTGAATACGAGATTGAAGCTTACGGAGTTGTCATCCGCATAGAACTGCCCCGACATATTGAAAAGAAAAATCGACGAAAATATAAACGCCACGAAAAACACCAACAACACCGTCCACGAAACTATTACAAGCACGATACCCGAAATCAGACACAGGAAAACAAAAAAGTCAAACCAATCGCTTTTATATATAAACTTCTCTTTCATAGTCTCCTCCCGTGATGTGTGCTTCTTGCCGCGTTTCTCCGATTTATAAGCGAAAACTTATAATTTTATTTTACCACTATTGCCCGAACCTGTCAAGCGTGTTAGCGTTGCCTAAGCCAAAATACACAAATATTCCGAAATAAATTTATTTAAATTTTGTCTTGACTTTTTCCGAAAAAGTGATACAATATATTAAAGACTGCCGCTTTCGCGGAGGTCAATATATGGATAATTCCATATTTTCACAACCAAATACATACAGGAGGTAAATTATTATGGCATATGTAATTTCAGATGACTGCATCGCTTGCGGCGCTTGCGCCGACGGCTGCCCCGTAAATGCGATTTCCGAGGGTGACGGCAAGTACGTTATCGACGCCGATGCTTGCATCGACTGCGGCGCTTGCGCGGGTACCTGCCCCGTAGGTGCTCCCGCAGAAGGCTGATACGTCAAACAGCAGTAAATTTGAAAAGCGCACGGCGTTTTATATGCCGTGCGCTTTGTCCTTGTATAAAATTATGTTGATTGAATATGCGGAGTTTGCAGTTTCTCGGTTGATTATGTTGAAATTTAAGGCAGTCACACCACCAACGGGGCTGAACTATTGTATAGGGGGAACAACAAAAACCGACAATGCGGACATTTTCCTCCTCCATTCCACGGTTTCACCTCAAATACCAACTCCCCCTTGGTTATATAATTTGAATCAACCGCAAAATTTGCGATTATAAGCCAAGAGTCACACATAAAATCGTGGAGCTAATGGTGCTGAAAGCAGACATCGAATGTCCGCCCACACATGAATTTCCCGCAGCTTGTAGAAAAAGCCTGTTTGCAACGCAATGTCGTCGCATGAAATTTCAAAAAGTCGTGCGTTTGCGAACGCAAACGCACGCGTTTTCCGGCAGGCATGCGGAGTGTTGTGAAACAGCACGGAGTATGACTGCCGGAAATTTTGGAATTTTTTTAAATAATCCAATTCAGGTCAGCCTGCCTTGAACACAATATTTTTTCCAAAAAAACAAATTTTCGGAATATTTAACCCCAAATCCGCAACAATAAAGCAGGAAGTTTTTCTGAAAGGATTGATGATATTGAAAAAGGCTGTTGCGGTTATGTGCGTTTGTGCGGCGATAGCGATAACGGCAGGGGCGGTCCCGAGGGCGGTGGAAAGCTCAGTACACGCCGCAGGAACGCTGCGCGCAAGCACTCGCAGCTACAATGAAACTGTGGCGGGAAGCGGCTCTCTCGCCTACTCGGGGGAACATGAGATCACCTCCGCGCTGCCGCTGGTAATAGATAAGTTCTATGTTGCGGAGGGGGACAGCGTAGAGGTCGGCGACAGGATCGCCGTTGTTGACAAGGCGGCTACCGCGTCGCTTATCGAAAGTCTGGGGCAGGTTTCGCAGCTGGCGGTGGCAGCGGCTAATCTGTCCACAGCGGTATCGCTTATTCCCGAGGAAATAACATCAGACTGCGCGGGCAAAGTTATCTCGGTGGCGGGAAGCGGAGCGTCCATAGAAAGCGGATACGCTGTCGCTACTGTTTCGCAGGGAAGCAGTCTTTATGTGAACGCTGCGATAAGCGAGCTTGATATCGCTAAAGTGACGGAGGGGCAGCCCGTACGCTTCACCTGCGCGGCATATCCCGATACGGTTTTTTCGGGGGTGGTATCGGGAATAGCTTCCGCCGCGAGAAATCAATACAATGGGGCGGTTCTTGAAACGGTGGTGGATATTCGCATTACCCCCGACGACGATGACGAACGTCTGAAATCGGGTCTGAGCGCCGATGTGGAAATTTTACTCGAAGAGCCGCGGCAGATATGCGTTCTTCCCTACGAAGCGATAGGACAGGACAACGCGGGTGAGTTTATTTATGTCTACGAGGACGGCGCGGCGGTAAGGCGCAATATCTTCACGGGCGCGGAATTCGCGGACGGAACGGAGATAATAAAGGGAGTATCACCCGGGGACATTGTGCTTGCCGAACCGGAAAAGATCGCACAGAAAAGCTACATCAAACTGGAAAGCTAACACCGTCGGGGGTAAAAATATGACCGTAAAAGCTATAACAAACATTTTCCGCAGCAGAACCCGCTCACTGCTTACCATGGCGGGGATAGCGGTGGGAGTTTTCGCGGTGGTGCTGATTTCCACGGTGGGAACTGTGGGAACGTCGCAGGTGAGCGCCACGCTTATTACCATGGGTGTGGATACCCTGCTGGTGCAGGCGGCGGACAACAGCGTATCGGTAACGCTGACAGACCGCGACACCGAAACCGTCCGCAATATCGCGGGTGTAAACGACGTTATGCCGCTGATGGCGAGTGTGACCGAAGCTAAAATGATAGGCAGACGGCTGGACTGCTATGTCTGGGGAGTTGACAAGTCCGCGGACAGGCTAATTTCACTGGAGGCTGAGCATGGGCGGCTGGTGAACAACTCGGATGTTTCCGCGAGGCTTAAGGTATGTGTGATAGACGAAAAATTCGCGGTGGATACCTACGGGCGCAGCAATGTTGTGGGGAAAACGCTCAATATGTTTCTGGGGGGAAAATATCACGAGTTTGAGATAATCGGCGTAGCAAAATCGGGGCTGAGCAGCCTTCAGGGAATGCTTTCAAACATTATGCCGGGATTTATGTATATTCCCATATCCACCATGCAGCAGCTCTGCGGGCGCTCTACCTATGATAAGCTTGCGATAAAGATAAACGACGCAAGCAGCGACGGGGCAATAGTCGCGGATATCAACGACGCGCTCAACCACGCCAACGGGCACGTCGACGGCTACACCTGCAACAACCTGCTTTCACAGAAAGGGCAGCTCGACGATATTCTGTCAATTGTAACCACGGCGCTTTCAATGGTGGCGGGAATATCACTGGTGGTGTCGGGGATATCCGTCATGACTACCATGATGATGAGCGTCGGGGAGCGCACGCGCGAGATAGGCATCAAAAAATCCATCGGCGCGCGAAAGCGGGATATCTGCGCGGAGTTTCTTTCGGAGAGCATAGCGCTTACCCTTATGGGCAGCGGTCTGGGAATAGCCGCGGGACTGTTGGTTTCGGCAGTCGGGTGTCTTGTTATACAAGTTCCGTTTGAGCTTAACATGACCTCTCTCGGTGTTTCCGTGCTCGCGGCGGCAATAATCGGCGCGGTATTTGGAGCGTACCCCGCGGTAAAGGCGGCTTCTCTTAAGCCCGTAGAAGCTCTGCGGAAAGGCTGATAACGACAGACTGTAGAAAAAGCCTATTTGCCGCGCAATGTCGGCGCATGAAATTTCAAAAAGCCGCACGTTTGCGTACGCAAACGTGCGCGGTTTCCGCTAAGCATGCGGAGCGGAACGAAGTGAAGCGGAGTATGATTAGCGGAAATTTTGAAATTTTTTTAAATAATTAGCCTTAGGTCAACCTTTATATACACGCTTGACAGACAAAGCTCTCCCCGAGGGGAGAGCCCAGACTGTATATAAAGGTTGACTTAGAGCGGATTATTTAAAAAAATTTCAAAATTTCCGCAAGCACGCGCCGTTCGCTTCGCTCACTCCGCGCGTTTGCGGAAACCGGTCATAATTTGCTGTGCAAATTATGACACTTTTTGAAATTTCATGCGTCGACATTGCGTTGCAAATAGGCTTTTTCTACAAGCTGAGCTCTCCCCTCGGGGAGAGCCGTCTTTTTATTAGGGAAATTAAGTGAACATCTATTGTATAGCCGACAATGGTTAGGTAATGTTTATTTCATGACCGCATACGGTAACGCTTGCCACATCGGCAGGGTTTACGGGATAAGAAAGCTCAATAGAGGATATCGTTCCGCCATTTATAGGTGTGCTTGTGCATGTTGTCGCAGATATCTTCACTCCGTTTTTAAGAGTAACACAGATTTCGCCGTTATCCGCAAATATCGCGTTGAAGAATCCATCAAAAGGCACTTTCTGCCCGTCTGCGGGTAGTATGGTATAATTCAGCGTGAACGGCGTGATGTTTACCTCCGTAACGACAGCGTTTCCTATGCCGTCCAGAGCTATGGTCTTATTGGGAGCAACGCTGCGCTCCATACCCGACATATCACCCGTTCTGAAATCAAACGACATTCCGCAGTCTATCTTCTGCTCGTCATCGAAACCGCTGTCTTCTGTGGTGTGCAAGCGCAGCAGCGTACCGATGTTCAGCGTGATGTCGCTGTTTTCAAACGACATATACCCAAAGTCTATCATAAAGCTGCCGCGGAAAGTGTTATCATTTAACCATATGTTGTCCCCGTCGGATATATGGCTGCCTGTGTTGGCTTGTTCGCCGTTTACCGTAACACTAAAGTCCCATAAAAGCCAATCCATCCAGCCCGTGCTGTAAACATCGGTGTGTTTGTAGTCATATGGGAATTTATCGTTAAACTCAATGGTGTAAATGAAATGGGCAGTGTGAGTATCAGCGACAACACCATCAATGGTAAGCGTGTAGCCATTGCCCTCGCGGCTCTCGCCTATCGCGGTTCCGATTGATGAGAAATCAAAGGGAGCAAGCTCCGGAGCATTGTCGACGGCTTCAACCTTATATGTCTTGCCGCCTATCGCAACGGATTCTATATCCTGCATATAAACGGGATATACCCAGCTCAACAGGACGCTTGAGAAATAGCTGTTATCGTCAGCGCGAGAATTGAAGCTCCTGCCGCTGCTGCCGAGGTATTGTGCGGTAAAGGTCGTGTTATCGCTTGTTGTTCCGTCCTTGTAGTTTATCGTAACGGCATTTTTCAGCTTTTCGCACATATCTGTTTCTTTGAGGTATTCATCCTCCCACTCCACATTAAGCTCCAGACCGAATGTGGACAGACCGATATATTTGACTGTTCCGGTTTCGCCGCTTTCAAGTGTTACAGTTTCGTTGGGATTGAGCTTTACCGAGTTGCCCGACAGATAAAAGTCCATATCAACGGAGAATTTTTTCTCCTCCAGTTCAAGGATATCTTCCTTATCGCCCGATCTGTGCACAAGGCGGTCAAAAGAATAAACAAGCGGTTTGTCCTGCGTGGATATTCCCGAGATATTTATCGTGACGAAGCAGTGGGCGGTATTGCCCTCCATATTCATAAATCCGTTTCTCCAATCAGCGGCAGGAGTCATTTCGCCGCTGTAATTCATTAACCAGCTCATATCAATGTTGGGGTGCAGGTTGACAAACCATTCTTCATCGTCGGTGAGAGCGCAATCGTAATCCTCCGCGAACACAACGTCGTACAGAAGATACGCGCTATGCTCGTCCGCCGCGATACCCTTTATCACAACGTCAAAATTATTGAAATTATAGGTCAGGTCAAGCTCCTTGCCTATTACCGAGAAATCGAACATAACGTTTTTTATTTTCGCGTCGCTTGTACTGTTATATTCCTCGAAACGGTTTCTGAAAAGATCCTCGAATGCCGCGGGCAGATTCCACTGATATGCCGCGCTTACCCCTATCGCCGTTGTTCCCAGCAGCGCAGCCGCGGCGGCGGGGATAAGTATCGCTTTTTTGCTGAATTTCTTTTTAGAACTCATTTTTTCCGCCTTTCTGTCAAGAACTGCCATGAGCAGCTCCTCATCACTCTTTATGGGAGTAATGCTGTCAAAAAGCCTTTTGTATTGATTTTCCATCATGATCCTCCCTTAAGAGCAAAACTTTTAATCGTTCCCGCGCCCGCGCAAGCCTTGTGGTCACCGATGATACCGATACGCCCAGAATATCCGCTGTTTCCTTTACTGAGTACCCCTCATAATAGTACAGATGAATTACGGAGCGATATTTGGGCGGAAGCGACATAACCGCCTCCATCAGCTCGCGCTGCTCGGCGTCGAGCATGGGAATATTTCCGTCAAGCTCGGTGCATCGCGTGAATCGACCCGATTTCAGGAGATTTTTTGATAAGTTTATCGTAACGCGGATAAGCCATGCCTTGCAGTTTTCGGGCGCTTCAAACTCTCCCTTATATCCCATCAGTCTCACAAAAGCGTCCTGGCAGATATCCTCCGCCTCCGCGCAGTTGCGAACATAGCTGAACGCAAGGCGATACACCGTTCCGTGAAACATTTTTATGTACTCGTTAAGCTCCTCGTTACTCAAACCATCACCCCCTGTCAGATGGAAGAAGCAAAAACAATTTTACTTCCTGCCTCTTATCTCCAAAAAGACGTCTTTGATTATAAGACAATTGAAGCGGCGGATTTGTCACGCCCCCCAAAAAAATTTGAGGTAAGACGGGCTTTTGTCCCTGTTCTTACCTCTTTAATGTCTTATACTAATTCCTCATTGAAAGTGTACACAAAAAATCTTCGCAAAAACCATATATCAGAGTTTTTGCTCGATTTTTTGTACACTTTCTAATGGGAATAAGTATTAGAACTTGTTCTCATTTCTTGTCGGGCTTGCAGCAGTTCGGACGGTTTATGTCCGTTATATGGCTTATGCCCTCCATTTTTTTCAAAAGTGTTTGTGTGTCATGCTCTATTTTGAAATTCATTTCTTCACGGTATATCGGTATAACCTCGAAAAAATTCACCGCGTCCCCGTTCGGGAGAATGCAGCTGTCCGCGCCCGGTTCCGAATCCTCCGGGTATATCAGCATAGAGCCGCACAGCGCCGTGCCCTCGCAATAGGGATCGCGGTTATCCACCGAATGTCCCCAGCCAAGCCATGTGTCACAGTTTATCGGAAGCCGCGCGAGAGTTTTCAGCAGCCTTATGGGCCAGAACCACTCCTCATCGCTCTCCCCTATCTTCCAGTCCTTCGGCAGGCATATCAGCATCTCCGCCCTGCCGTGCTCCTCCGGGTCAAGCTCCTCGGGTATGCTCATGATGTGCGCGCCCATGCCCATTGTAACAAGCGTGTAATATGGACGCTCGTCCGTGGGAGGAACTATGCAGATATCAACGTGAATATCGGGAGAAACTATCTCATGCAGCACAGTGGGAAACTCGCCGTAGTACTCCTTGATGTGCTCCTCAATGGCGTTCATTTCCTCTTCCTCGTACATCTCCGCGTCCTCGCTCTCATCCTCGTCCTCGTCACCGTTGAGATCCGCTTCTATCCAATCCATGAACATATCGCAGTCTTCAAGATAGTCCTCGGGCGGATTGAGGTTCATACAGCGGGCAAACTCCGTTTTTGCGCGCTCCAGGATATTCACGGTGAGCTGCTCGTTATCCTCACACTCCTCGTCCATCGAAGCGTAATACAGCGCGTAACCCATGCGGTAATGAAATTTATAATATCCGTCCAGACGCGGACGCTGGCTCTCAAGCACCGCGATAGCCTTTTTGAACTCACCCACATTGTTATAAGCGACCGCGAGCTGTCCGAGAATATCGTCGTCAAGGCTGCTGTCGGGCAGAGCGAGTATAGCTTCGATTATTTTTTCATGCTCGTCGTTGTCGTACCATTCGTCTATTTTATCCATAAAAGATTCTTTATCCATAATTTTCCCTTCCTTAAAAGCCCGATTTTTTGAGCCGTTTTACTATTTCAAGATAAAATTCGGGAATATCCCCTATCTCGTTCGGCTTTCCGCGGTATCTGTCCGACAGTCTGCGGCGGCGGAAATCCGTTTCGTCAAAATGAGAGATTCCGCGTTTTTCTATTCCCGTATATGTTCCGCGATAGTTTGTCCATTTTACGGCGCGCGGCGGTAGAAGCCCGTCGTTTGCTCCCTCGAAATATCCCACCGCCAGATTTGAAAACCACATCAGCATATCGGAAAACGCGGATTTCATCACAAACCCATAGCTCTGATAAAATATCCCCGTCATATCGGGAGTTTCCTTGTTAAACCTCTCGGCGTCGGCGGTGCGGAACGCACATATCGCGGCGTAGGTATCGGGATGTCTGTCCCCCAGAAGTCTGAACCACAGGTCTATCGGCTTGCAGCCCGCTTTTATAAATCCCTGCGGCACAAGCCCCATCAATCTGTCCACCGTTACCGAACCGTGGTGCGGAGTCGCCAGCGTGGTGAGGGAAGCCACCTTATCCGCGCAGCCCAGACGCGTTATAAGATACCTCGCCTCCAGACCTCCCTTTGAATGGGCGATGATATTCACCTTTTCCGCGCCCGACCGCTCAAGCGCGTCAAAAAGCGCTCCTTTTACGCACCTTGCGTTGCTCTCCACCGAACCGCTGCTGTCCTGACCTCCGAAGAATACCCGCGCCCCGTGCCGCTTTAGCAGCTTTGCCGTTCTGCCCCAATAGCAGTAATGCTTTCTGTCGCGAAAGCCCATTCCGTGGACAAGCAAAAGCGGATATTTTGTTGCCGCCGACCTGTCGATCATACCGTCAGCTCCCGTTCCTCATCATCTTTATTATGTATCTTGCAGCAGAATTCCTCCACTGTCAGCTTCAATATCGCCACATTATTCAGCATCTGCTCGCTGTATTTGTGCTCTCTGCTTTCGCTGCTGTACTTGCTCATAATCGAATTAAGCCCCGTCAGCTTTTCTATACCGTTAATTATATCAACCGTTCCGCTGCCCGTAATGCTTTCATATGCCGCCGTGAAATGGCATGGTATCTCGGCGGGGATTATCTCATACAGGCAATCTATCTCAAAAGCCGCATGGTTATTAGCCTTTATCAGCTCTATCTTCTTGCCCTTTGCCGCACAATGGAAATACAGCTCCAGCTTGTCGCTGTCCAGATCGTACCCGAAGCACATGGGTATAATATAAGGATACTTGCCGTTAAAAAGCGCCAGCCGGCACACCTTAGCTTCCTTAAGTATATCCCCGATACGGTTTATATCCGTTACTTCAATATCGTTTCTCTTCATAATACAAATCCCCTTATTAAAAAAATTTTTCCGAACCGCGCAAACGCTTCGCGTTTGTGCTAGCCCGCCGCAATTACTCCGCTCCACTTCGTTCCGCTGCGTAATTGCGGCGGCTTTCGGAAAAATTCCTGCGTGGTCGGTCGGTTTATATTTGCCTTAAGCGCCCTGACTGCTCAATTTTTGTGTGGTTTTATATTGAAATCAATTTTAAAAGCCTTGGATATCCGCGAAAAGTGCGGAATTATGTTTCCAACCATTCGACAGCTTTCGGCAAAATTTACCCCTATACAAAAAACAACCACCCGCATAAAATTCACGCGGATGGCATTCCTTTCGGAAAATTAAGCTGTTGCGTTTGTCTTTTTCGCAAGCTGTGACTTCAGACGAGCAGCCTTGTTCTTGTGGATAAGACCCTTACCGGCAGCTCTGTCAACCGTAACTACGGCAGCCTTTACAACAGCAGCATCTGCACCCTCGGCGCGCGCCTTTTTGATTGCGGTTCTGAGCGTAGACTTTGCAGCCTTATTTGCTTCTGTCCTCGCCTTGGAAACGAGAACTCTTTTCTTCGCGGATTTAATATTTGGCACTTCTTTTCACCTCCATCTCGTTTTTACGAGCGTCTTGTAACATTTGCCTTTTCTTCCCGTTATATGTTTCGGGTAATGCCGTATTTTTTCGCGAAAAATGGGGAATGCTTTATCTATAATCACCAAAATTCAGCGACGATAACACGACTTTATTGTCAGCTCGATATATTTTATCTCATATATCCTTTATTATATCACAATTATTTGAAAATTTCAAGGGGTTTTTGAGATTTTTTTGTTTTGTCGAACTTAATACAGTAAAAAATAAATCATTAAAAATGCAGGCGGGCTTTTATACAAACTGTCAACTGCTATCGGGGGTGTTTTTTTGAACAGAACAGGACTGGCTATGGAAACGGCGGAAATGGCTTCCGACAAATCGGGAGTCAGAGCACTGAGCAGAAACGTGGGCGGGGTAAAGATCACCGACGTACGCGTTTCCGATAACGCGCAGCGGCTTGGTAAGCCTGCGGGGAGATACATCACCCTTGAGGGAGAGCCGGACGCTCAAAGTATGGCGGCACTTCTCAAACGCGCCATAGAGCAGGTCATACCACGGCAGGGGCGGCTGTTCGCGGCAGGTCTGGGCAATCCGGATATTACCCAGGACAGCCTGGGGGCGCTTTCGGTGAGAAGCATGGCAGCGGGTAAGGGCGCCCGATATTCCCTTGCGGCTATCGAAACAGACATAGCGGCAAGAACGGGGATAGATACCGTGAGGCTTGTGCGCTCCGCCGCCAACGAAACTGCGGCGGACTGCGTTATAGCGATAGATTCCCTTGCATGCCGAGATCCTCGGTATATCGGCAGGACTGTCCAGATAAGCGACACAGGAATAGTCCCGGGGTCGGGTGCATCAAAGAGCCGTCGTGAACTATCCGAACGCACCGTCGGGATACCCGTCGCTGTTATCGGCGTACCGACCGTCACAGAGCTTAGCAGCGTTACACGAAACGAGAGGGACAACGGCTTTCTTGTGACAACAGGAGATATAGATATTACCGTAAAGCTATGGGCGGAAACGATTGCGGCGGCGGTCAACGGGATAGTCAGATAAAATCATTAAATCCGCGCATTGTGAGCCTGCGCGGATTTATCGGTCTGTGAAAAAAGCAAATTTAAGAGCCTGTTTAGTATCTCGAAGTATGCAAGCAAGATGCGTGCTGAGAGATACTAAACAGGCTCTAAGGCAACACCGCACAAAGTTTGTTCGGTCAGTCTGTATATAGGTTAACCTGAATTGGATCATTTAAAAAAATTTCAAAATTTCCGTTAGCCATACTCCGTTTCGCTGCGCTTCACTCCGCATGTCTAAGGGAAACCGTGCGTATTTGCCAAATGGCAAATACGCACTTTTTGAAATTTCATGCGCCGACATTGCGTTGTCAATAAGCTTTTCCAAACTGTTTAAAAGTGCATTGCCGACCGCTCAGAATTCCAGCGCCTCTCCCCCGCCGAGATACATAATTCTGTCACCCAGTATCTCGTCCATTGTGTCAAATCCCTTGAAGCCCGTGCAGTGGCAGGCGTAGATTTTTTCCGCGCCGCTGTATTTCAGTGCCCGCGCCTGCGCGGTGACATACTCCGCGGAACAGTTTAACGTCTTTGGATTTGCTCCGCTGAAATGAAATCCGCCGATTACCGCAAGAATGGGTATGCCGTGCCATCGCCGCTGAACTGTTTCCAGCATATTCAGCGCTCCGCAGTGGAAACATCCTCCCACCAGCACCAAGCCCTCCGCTTTTCGCTTTTTCGGGAATATGACAGCGAAGCTTTCATCATCAAAATTATGCGGAACGGCTTTCTTGCCGCTCGTTACGCAGTAGCTTCTGTCGGGGTTGATATTCTTATCATCGAAGTCCTCACAGCTTGCCAGATAAAATCCCTCGCAAACCTCCGAAAAGCTGTTGAACAGAACCAGATTATCCGAGTATTTTTTGAAAAATCCCTTTCCCGCTCCCACGGGCGATTTAAACAAGCCATTCTTTTTGAACACCTCGTTCTGAGCGCCCGCACGCAGGAATATTTCCGCTTTCGGATTAAGCCGCATTATGCTGTCAATGCCGCCGATATGCGCGGCGTGATTGTGGGTTATTATAACGCTGTCGACCTCATCTATGGGCAGGCGCATTCTGCGGGCATTGTCCACCGCCTTTCCCGTAAGACCGGTATCAATAATGTAATTCCTGTCGTTAAACTCCACAAACAGCGACAATCCCTCCTCAAAGAACAGCTTTTCATCTGCCGCCGTATTTTCAATAAGACAGATTATTTTCAACAGATCAACCACCTTGTTTTAAATTTCAATATTTCATGCGCCGATATTGCGCCGCAATTATTCTTTCTTTTCAAATAGGTTTTTAGAGGTGCCCTTTATGGATTTGTCACCTTGCCGATAAACACAATCCGATTCGTCATATATCAAAAACGCGAACGGACGTTTCAGAAATACCTCTTTTATCATATCCCCGTTGGGAGAACCCGCACCGTCAGCGGCGACCATAGTTATAGCTGCCGCTTTTGTACCGTATTCGTCCAACTCCAGTTTAGTTTTTTGCAGCACGTTCGATACAAACAGAGGCTGCTCCGAAATTCCCGATAAATCAGCCTTGTCCGTGCTGAAAATATCCTTTAAGCCCATCTCCTTAAGCAGCTCGGTAAGCGGAATTTCTTTTGTGCTTCCGTCAAGCAAGGTAAATGTCTGCTTATCCAACTCTGTAAAGTCCCATTCGTCCCGCCAGTTTGACTCGAAATACACCGTATTTATAAGCATGACGGCGGTGTCCTCGCTGTAATCGTTCAATACCGACGGGATAAGCTCGTGTGTTTTTTCTTTCACCCAGCCGTTGGTAGATTTCAACGTTTTCTCTTTATTATTGAAATCCAAATTGCGTATCTCCGCGCTTATTTTATCAAAAAGAAGTATCGAATTTTCCATGTTGCCGCCTGTCATATTTTGCGCTTCCGATTCTTTGGTTTCGTTAATAACCGATTCGCTGCTTTCGGATTTTACAGAAGTTACTTCGGTTTCCTCCGCCGTGCTCACCGTGCCGCTTTCAACCGGAGCTGAAAATAATTCTTCGCTGATATCCACTGCCTTTTCAAAGGATTCATCATTTGCTGTGTCGGAGGTATTCACCTCAGAGGTCTGCTCGGTCTTATCGGGAACGGAGTCGGCAACGAACTGACTTTCCGCGCCGCTGCCGAGGGGCGGAGGAGCGTCAAGAACGCGTTCGGAAGCGCAGGAGGTCAATACCGTCAAAAGCGAAAGCAATGCTGCCGTTAAAATTCTTCTTTTCATTTCAATTACCCTTTTCCGTTGTTCAGCACATACTTCTTTATCGCGGCAAAGCTCTCCGCGCTTAAGCAATGCTCGATACGGCAGGCGTCCTCAGCTGCGATTTCCTCGGAAACCCCCAGAGATATAAGCCAGCTTGTGAACAGAAGATGACGCTCATACACGCGCTCCGCGATCTCCCTCCCGCTTTCGGTAAGAGTTATGTAGCCGTTTTTGTCAACGGTTATGCAGCCCTCCTCGCGTAGATTTTTCATAGCCACGCTTACCGAGGGCTTTGAAAACTCCATTTCCGCGGCAATATCCACCGACCGCACATCGCCGTTGCGATTGTGCAGAATCAAAATCGTTTCAAGATAGTTTTCTTTGGATTCAAATATTCTGTCTTTCATTTAAAATTTCCTTTCGGTATAGGATCAATGCGGTCTGACAGCCACGTGGGAATTGCCGTCTTATTTTATTCCACTCCCCGTTATGACTTATATAAATAATAACACAGAGAAAAAACGCAGCATATACCATCTGCAAATATTTTACCACATTATTTATCATTAGTCAAGTCCGATAAAAGCACAGCTTGTATATAACGGTTGACCTAAAGCTGATTATTTTAAATTTTTTCGCCGGTCATATTCCGACAACGCTCCGTCGCGCTTGGCATGACCGGCGGAAAATACGCAGGCAAGATGCATGCGGTAAGATACTAAACAGGCTCAAAGCAAATGTGCGCTTTTTAAAATTTAATGCGCCAACATCGCGCTGTCAATAGACCTTTTCCACAAGCTGAGAACAGTAGATCATTTTAAAAGATTATATATTTTCCTCAGCTCATTGTCAATGGTCTTATGATCAAGCTTTTTGTGTTTTTTCCATACTATATTTCGTCCCCGTCCATGCTGAGTATGCGGGCGATTACGCTTCCCTCGTATACTATGGGGTATTCTCTAAGCGAAAATATCAGTCCGTCGGCGGGAGCGGTTATTTCCTGCTCCACCGTTCCGCTTATGGGGGTGACTATCTCACCTATTACCGTGCCCTTGCTTACCCACATATTATGCTCCGCGGAGGGAATGAAGATACCGCTTTGCTCCGCGTGGATAACTCTTACCGAGCCGTCGGTCGACACCATCGGGTGAGATACGGAATCCTCTGTGCTGCCGCCCATCCACATTCCCATGGTAGACATTAGATTAAATATCCCTGTCAGCAGCTGTGAGCAGTAGCTTTTTGTTATCCTCTGCCCTACACCCATTTCTATCACTAGAGTGGGAACGCCGCTTTTATTCAGCGTATCCGCAAGAGAGCCTTCACCGACCGCGTTGGAATCGTGCACCCACACAAAATCCGTATTCAGCAGCCTGGCGTATTTAAGCAGCGTGCTGCTGTATTCTCTGCTTATTCTCACCTGCGGCACTTCACGTATGAATATATTGCTTGCGTGGATATCAATACAGATATCCGCTCCGCTTATATCCGCCGCAAGCTTTGCCGCGACGTTTTCCGCTATCGCGCCCGTGTCCGATCCCGGGAACACCTTATTCATATCCAGTCCCGACATGGGTACGGCTCTTGTCACCGACTCCATTCCGAGCGGGTTTATCGAAGGATAAATATCCACTATACCCCTTAGTCTTGAAGTGTTTGCGGTTATACGCCTTACCAGCTCATAACACACATACTGACCCTCCAGCTCGTCGCCGTGTATCCCCGTCACTATGGCTATACGCTTTCCGCTGTCCTCCACCGCCCCCTTGAGGCGGTTCTTCTTTATTGTCAGCTCCTCATCCGCGGGGAGCTTTATAGACACAATATTCTCAATCATATTTTCTCCTTATTTAAAAGAATTTTCCACACCGCTGCGTTTTCGGATTTGCAATGTTCTCGCAAAATAAGGTAAATGCTTTAGAGATTATGCTGCATTCCGCGCAAAACCCATATGCGGCTTGCGAAAATTAAGGCAACACCGCATAAAACTTGTTCGCAGATTGCGCCGTCCGATTTTTCATCAGATTATACAAGCCTGACGCCCGCCAAGGAGAACCTGTGCAAGATAACGGAAAATATGCGGGCAGGATGCGTGCAAAGCGCGGGCTTTGTGCGGTGTTACCTTAATGCGCGTGGCAGGTATTTTTACGGCGTATATCAGCGCCTTTGACAAACAAATTTTGCGGGGATTACGACAATAATCGCCAATTTTCAGGCTGCTGTTTTAGCCCACTACTCCACTGATTTCAGCGATTCCACCATGCTGATTTTTTTCAGCACCCTTGTCATTATCTGATTAACAATCAGAGAGAACCCTACCGTTATCAGAAAAGCCCAAAGGAATGACATCGGATGGATATTCCTGCCGAACATTACCTCGTCTAATTCCGCAGTAATTATAACATATTCACAAAGTCCCGTTCCAAGCAGAAGACCGAACGCCGCACCCATCACCGACAGGATTATATTCTCGCGGAACACATAGCTTGAAACCTCCCTGTCATAGAAGCCCAGCACTTTCAGTGTGGCTATCTCCCTGATACGCTCCGTAATGTTCACATTTATCAGATTATACAGTACAACGAAAGCAAGCGCTCCCGCGGAAACTATCAGCACAATTATAACCAGATCCATTATTTTTATCATGTCCGCAAAGCTTTCCGAAGCTCCCGCGTTCATCATTACCGCCATAACTCCGTCAAGCGCAAGCATTCTCTCGCTGAATTGTGCCTGCGCATCATCGTCGGAGGTTATCCCGTTGGTAAAATATATCATATTGTATTCCGGAACGTCTCCGAACGTTGACTTGTACTGCTCCTCCGTCATATATAAATAATGGCTCGCGTAATGCTCGGTTATTCCCGATACCATGACAAGATTTTCGGTCGTATCGTCTGTTTGAATAACAACATTGTTTCCCTTATCCGTATCCAGCAGCTTCATCAGCTTTTCGGTGGCAACGGCGCCGTCGGTCAGATATATTTTTTCGCCGCTTTTTCTCTCGTGCATATCGATCATATTACCGAATATCTCCGCGTCCTCAACGCAGGTCACATAGCAATCCACCTTCGTGTCATTATTTATTGACGACAAAGTATGCTGTTTGATAAGAGCTTTTGTTGTAATCGTGTCGGGATCATAGTCCGCAAGCTCGTCATAGATTTTGCCCATATCCGATTCGCTTATGTCACTGTCAAGAGCAAGATAGCCGCTGTAATTGTATATCTCGTTATACTGGAGGTTCACAATATCCGTAATGCTGTCCTTAAGCCCGAAGCCTGTAAGGGACAGCGCCGTGCAGCCCGCAATCCCGACTACCGTCATGAACATTCTGCGTTTGTAGCGGAAAAGATTTCTGCCCGTGACCTTGCCAAAAAATCCTATATTGTTCCAGATAAGCCCGACTTTCTCTATCAGCACCCGCTTTCCCGCCTTTGGCGCCTTTGGGCGCATAAGTCCCGCGGGAGTTTCCGCAAGCACTCTCTTGCAGCTAAAGAATACCGTCAGCGCGATAGCCGCAGTCATAGCCGCTACCGACAAAAATATGCCGAACGGTTCAAGCAAAAAGTGTATTTCCCTTATCGAATACATCATTGAATATGCGTAGATTATCACTCCCGGGAAGATAAAGCAGCCTATCAGCGCGCCAATCGAGCCGCCTACCGCCGCCGCTGACACCGCGTACAGCATATACTGCTTCATGATAGCGCCGTTGGAATACCCCAGCGCCTTGAATGTTCCTATCTGCCCGCGCTGCTCCTCTACCATGCGCGACATTGTGGTAAGGCAAACCAGTCCCGCTACCAACAGGAAAAATATCGGGAATATCGCCGCTATTCTTCCTATGCGCTGTGAATTGCTCTCATACTCGGAGTAGCCTATGTTATCATCGCGTGTGAAAATATACCACTCGGGCTTGCCCACATCGGCAAGCTCCCGCCTTGCGTCGGCGAGCTTTTCCTCCGCGTCGGCTATCTCGGTATTGAAGGTTTGGATACCTTCCTCATACTCCTTCAAACCGTCTTCATACTGACGTTTCGCGTCCTCCAGCTCGGCTAACCCGTCGTTGTATTCCTTAAGACCGTTCTCATATTCCGTGCGCTTTTCCGCTAAAGTTGCCGCGCCTTCGTCGTATTCCCGCTGACCGTCCTCCAGCTTGCCAACGCCCTCATTATACTGCGTAAGTCCGTCGTTATATTCCGCCAGACCGTCAAGATACTGCTTTCTCCCGTACTCATACTTACGATAGGCTTCTTTATACTGTTCAAGACCCTCGTTATACTGCTTTCTGCCGCTGTCGATCTCGCTTTGCGCCGCGGCGAGCTGTTCTTCTCCCCGCGCGATTTCCGCTTCTCCCGCGGATATTTCCTCCTCTGCCGCGTCAAGCTTTTTCTTTGCTTCGGAGAGCTGCTCCGCAGTGGCGTCAAGCACCTGCCTGCTTTGGTCGAGCTGCTGCTTTGCCGCCTCATACTCCGTGCGCTGCTGTATTACTATGGGATTATCCGCGCCGTATGCAGCCTCCGCCTGCAAAAGCAGCTCCTCCGCGGCGGCAAACTGCTCCGCAGCCGCGTTGTACTCCGCAAGCCCCTGCTCGTATTGAGCGTACCCCGCTTCATACTCCGACTTGCCCGACAAAAGCTCCACTTTTGCCGCGCTCAGCTTTTCGCGGTTTTCCGCTATAAGCTCCGCATTTTTGTCTATTTCCGCCTGACCGCCGTCAAGCTGCTTTTTGCTTTCGTTCAGTTCCCCGCGGGCTTCCGAAAGCTGACGGTCGGCATCGTCAAGCTCTGCCTTGCTGTCGGAGAGCTGCTGTTCGGCATCGTCAAGCTTTACCTTGTTTTCCGCAAGCTCGCGCTTTCCATCCTCCAGCTCCTGTTTTGCTTCCTCAAGAGTCTGCTCTGCGTCCGCAAGCTGCTTCGCGCCATCGTCAAGTTCGGTTTTCGCGTCCGCAAGTTCCTTTTCGCCGTCCTCTATTTTCTTTGCCGCGTCTTCAAGCTCCGCTTTTGCGTTGTCAAGCTCACGCTGCCCGTCGGCTTTAGCTTCTTCAAGCTCCTTTTCGCCGTTTTCTATCTCCTTTACCGCGTCGGCGACAACCTCATCATACCGCAGGTCGTTCCTCTCCGGAGCGATTTCCTCCAGCCTTTCGGATATCTCGTCCCTCAGCGATTCATACCCGTCGGAGTAGCTTTCCATTTCCTTAAGTCTGTCTGATTTTACATATATCTCCGTGTATACTTCCTGTGTAAAATTACTCTCGGATATGCACATAAACGCATCAATAGAGCCGTCACCAACTGTAGTACTGCCGCGCTGGGTAAGTGAGATGAACATGGGAGTTTCGTATAATCCCACCACTTTATACTCTTTGTATTTTAGCGGAAATTCTTCCGCTTCCGAGATATCCTCCACCCTTACGGTATCGCCCACGTTTGCGCCGTCGCGGAGAATATTATAGCTTAATATGCATTCGTCCTCCGCCTGCGGCATTCTTCCATCGGTAAGGTCGATTTTATTGATCTCGTTTCCTGTCAGCGAATACACGCGGGTCAGCATCTCGGATTCTTCCTTGAACATGGCAAGGTCGGTATACTTTGACGGGAATACTCCCGAAACGTCCTCAATACCTTTTATCGCCTCAACGTCGCCCTCAGTAAGACCAAAGCTTGACATCACCCTCAGATCAAAAAGTTCATGTTTGTCGTAATAATCATCCGCGCTTACTCTCATATCGTCTTCCGTTGCGCGCACACCGCTGAAAAAACCCACACCGATGGCACATATCAAAAAAATCGACAGAAATCTTCCTTTAGTGGCTTTTATCTCACGGAAGATATTTTTATTTGCAGCTTTCAATTCGCACCTCCCGTTCCCGTTACCACTCTATTTCCTCTACGGGAGTAGGCGCGTCATTCATGATTACCTTTGAAACCTTGCTGTTCTTTATTTTGATCACCCTGTCAGCCATGGGAGCTATCGCCGAATTATGCGTGACAAGTATCACGGTCATTCCGTCGCTGCGGCAGGTGTCCTGAAGCAGCTTCAATATCATCTTTCCCGTGTTGTAGTCCAGCGCGCCCGTCGGCTCGTCGCACAGCAGCAGCTTGGGCTTCTTGCTGAGAGCGCGTGCTATCGAAACGCGCTGCTGCTCTCCTCCCGAAAGCTGCGCCGGGAAATTGTCCAGTCTTTCCCCAAGACCAACCTTGGTAAGTATCTCCGCGGCAGGTATATAATCCTTGGTAGTCTGTGCCGCAAGCTCTACATTTTCCTTTGCGGTGAGATTTGGCAGAAGATTGTAAAACTGAAAAATAAATCCGACATCATATCGGCGGTACTCGGTGAGCTGCTTTCTGTTGCATTTATCAACCCGATTGCCGTCTACGCTGATCACTCCCTCGTCGCAGGTGTCCATTCCTCCAAGCATATTCAGCACCGTGGTTTTTCCTGAGCCGCTCGGTCCTACTATTATCACGAACTCGCCCTTTTCAATATCAAAGGTCATTCCGTCCGCTGCGTTTATGGTCACCTCTCCCATATGGTAGCGCTTATATACATTTTCCAAAGTCACGAAAGCCATTTGAATCCCTCCGGTTTCAACAAGTCAAGGGCAGGAGACAATCGCTTCCTTACCCTATAAAAGTATTTTTTAAGGCAGGAAAAGACCTCCGCAAACATTGCAGACCGTCCTATCCCGCCTTTTTCACCGACTCTCAGCCGAATAATTACTCAAACAATTTCACATTTACGCTTCAAAGAAGCTTTTTATACTAATTCTTGATCGTAGTATAGACAAGATTTGCAAAAAGACCGCGTATAGTACAAGGAAAAGTGACGCCGGCGTACTGTATGTACGCCAAGGAGCTTTGACGAAGTAATATGAGTGGTATTTTTGCAAAGATGTCTATACGGAGATTAAGAATTAGTATTAACCTATCTTGCTCTTGCCGCCCATATAAGGTCTGAGCACCTCCGGAATATTTACTGTGCCGTCAGCGTTGAGGTTGTTCTCCAGAAACGCTATCAGCATTCTCGGCGGAGCTACCACAGTATTATTAAGGGTATGCGCAAAGTACTTTCCGTCCTTGCCGTTCACGCGTATTTTCAGACGGCGTGCCTGCGCATCGCCGAGATTTGAGCAGCTCCCCACCTCGAAATATTTCTTCTGGCGCGGAGACCATGCCTCAACATCGTAGGATTTCACCTTAAGATCCGCCAGATCGCCGGAGCAGCACTCGATAGTTCTTACCGGAATATCCATCGAACGGAACAGATCAACCGTATTCTGCCACAGTTTTTCAAACCACATTGCGGATTCTTCTGGCTTGCATACCACTATCATTTCCTGCTTCTCAAACTGATGGATTCGATATACTCCGCGCTCCTCTATTCCGTGTGCGCCCTTTTCCTTGCGGAAGCAGGGGGAATAACTGGTAAGAGTCTGCGGAAGAGTTTCCTCGGGAACTATCGTATCGATAAACTTGCCTATCATGGAGTGCTCCGAGGTACCGATAAGATAGAGGTCTTCACCCTCGATCTTGTACATCATCGCGTCCATTTCCGCAAAGCTCATAACGCCCGTTACCACGTTGCTTCTTATCATAAAGGGAGGAATGCAGTAGGTAAAGCCGCGGTCTATCATAAAATCTCTCGCGTAGGATATGACTGCCGAATGAAGCCGCGCGATATCCCCCATTAAATAATAAAATCCGTTGCCCGCTACCTTTCTTGCGCTGTCGAGGTCTATTCCGTTCAGCTTTTCCATTATTTCCGAGTGATACGGTATCTCGAAGTCGGGAACAATCGGCTCTCCGTAACGAGTTATCTCTACGTTTTCACTGTCATCCTTTCCGATTGGGACGCTTGGGTCGATTATATTGGGAATGGTCATCATTATCTTATTGACCTTTTCGGAAAGCTCCTCCTCCTGCTTTTCGAGTGCGGAAAGCTCATCGGAAAACGCCTTTACTTGTGCTTTTGCATTTTCCGCTTCCTCCTTCATTCCCTTTGCCATGTATCCCCCTATCTCCTTGGAGATACGGTTTCTGTCGGCTCTCAGGCTCTCCGCGCGCTGAATAATTTTTCTGTACTGCGCGTCCGCCTCTATTACCTCATCGACTAAAGGCAGCTTGCTGTCTTGGAATTTCTTTTTGATATTTTCCTTTACCGCCTCGGGATTTTCCCTTAAAAATTTAATGTCTATCATGTTTTTACCTTTCCTTCTTATCAGTTAACCGAGAAATGCTCCAAAATACCTTTCAGCTGTTCCTCATCCGAAAAACTTATCTGAAGCGTATTTGTGCTTTTTCCCTCCGCTATCTTTACCTTTGTTCCGAGCTGTTCTGTCAGAGAAATCTCCACCTCGGTATAATAAGTCAGTTTTTGCTTTATTTCCCTTTCGGTGATTTCTTCCTCCGCCTTTTTGGACTCACGGCGCGCTATCGCTTCTACCGCTCTTACGGTAAGCTCTCCCTCCGCCGCCTTATGCGCAAGCTCAATCATCACCGCTTCGTCTTTTATCTGCTTAAGCGCTCTGCAATGACCCGCGGAAAGCTTGCCCTGCTGCAGCAGAAGTTTAACGCCATCGGGCAGCGACAGCAATCCAAGACTGTTTGCGATTGAGGAGCGTGCCTTTCCTATCGCTCTTGACAGACTGTCTTGGGTCATATCGTATCGCTCTATAAGTTCTTTATACCCTTGTGCTTCTTCTATCGGATTCAGATTTTCGCGCTGAAGATTTTCAATCAGCGTTATCTGCATTGCCTGCTCCTCGGTTATATCGTCGCGGACAACTACCGGAACTTCGCTCAGCCCCGCCATCTTTGCCGCACGCCAGCGGCGTTCTCCCGCGATTATCTGATATCCTCCGCCGGGCAGCGAACGCACTATTATCGGTTGAATAACGCCATGTTCGCTTATAGACATTGCAAGCTGCTCAAGCGCTTCCTTATCAAATGTCTTGCGCGGCTGATTTTTATCCGGCTCAACGTCGCTTATCCGCAGGGTGCTCAGATTATCGCCGTCCTCCACATTGTTGTCAAAGAACAGATCGTCAAAACTGCTTTCAGTCTTTTTTGTTTTCGACATTCCTCTTCTCCATTTCCCTGCACTTATCCAATATTTCCTTTGACAGGCGCTTGTATGAATCAGCACCCTTGGAGCTTTTATCGTAATAGAATATCGGCTCGCCGTGACTTTGCGCTTCTGATATCTTTACATTTCTCGGTATTTCCGTTTTGAACAGCACCTTGTTGTCAAAGGTTCTTTTTATCTCCCTCATTATTTCGTTGCTTGCTGTTAGACGTTTATCAAGCATAGTGAAAACTATTCCCATAATGCTGAGATCGGGATTTGCTTTTTTCTTTACCTTTTTGACGTTCAGCATAAGCTGAGCCAATCCCTCAAGAGCAAAGTGCTCGCACACCATAGGCACTATTATTGTGTCGCTGGCGATCATGGCGTTTGTTGCGAGTATTCCCAAAGACGGCAGACAGTCAAGCAAAATGATGTCATACTCGTCTTTCACCTGAAGAACTACCTTTCTTAACTGAGATACGTTTCCTCTCTGTCCCGCAAGTTCCTGCTCGGCTTTACACAATTCGTTTGTGGCGGGCATTATCCATACGTTCTTATAGCGCGTTTCGATAATAGCCTCCTGTGGGCGGTTTTTACCCATTATAACCTCATATGTAGTTACATCGAGGGTTTTCTTTTTTATTCCGTAGCCTGTTGTGGCATTTCCCTGCGGGTCGAAATCTATAAGCAGAACTTTTTTGCCCAACGTTCCCAAACCAGACGCAACATTTACGGATGTCGTTGTTTTGCCGACGCCGCCCTTTTGATTAACCACGCCTATAACAATTCCCATTTTTCTTTTCCTTTCTTTTATTTTCGATTGATTATATTATATCACACTTTTTTTCAAAAATAAACCCCTTTTATAAAAAATGTTTCACGTGAAACAAATTTTCGACGTTTTAGCCGAAATTGTTTCACGTGAAACATTTTTATTATATCAGTCCATCGGAATAGGAAATTTAATTATGTACTCGTAATAGGTGTCGCACTTATTTGTTACCGCTTCACAAGGAATATCGGATTCCTTCATGCGCTTTATAAGTTGATTTATGGAATTCATATAAAGCCGCGGAGCCGCGGGAAACGGATTCTTGAATTTTTTCTTTTTGTCGGATTTTGCATTGACCTCTTTACCCGCCAGAGTATCGTTTACCAATTTCTCTGTCTGATCGAGATTTAATTTCCCCGCGATGATTTTTTCAAGAACCGTTATTCTGATATGCGGCTCTGATATTCTGATAAGTGCGCGTGCTTGACGCTCCGAGAGATTTCCGTTTATTAAAAGCGTTCTTTCAGCGTCAGTAAATCTGAGTAACCTAAGCTTGTTCGCAACAGTAGATTGTGCTTTTCCGAGTCTTTCAGCGGCGGATTCTTGTGTCAGACCGTAAACGGTTATAAGCTTTTCAATCGCGAGAGCTTCCTCAAAATAGCTAAGATCCTTGCGCTGGATATTCTCTATAAGCGCAAGTACCGCGGATTGCTCATCATCAACGCTCATAATAATACATGGGACATCCTGCAAGCCTATCAGCTTTGCAGCACGCACTCTCCTTTCACCGCTGATTATCTCAAAAAGAGCGCCGTTTCTCCTTACACATATAGGCTGCAAGATACCGTTCTCCCTTATACTCTCCGCGAGTGATTTTATTGCCGCGTCGTTAAATTCAATACGCGGTTGGGATTTATTCGGACGTAAAGACGCCAGCTCCAGCATTACTACCTTTCCGACTTCTTTTTCCTTTGGTTTAAAAATTCCGTTCATATTATTATCCTTTCTGTCTGACAATCGAAATTATAACTTCCTTCCGACTTTCATTATAACATTGTTTGGAAATAATATCCACAATTAAAAATCGCATTTCCCGACAGCAAACCAATTCAAACAACAAAAAGCGCCGCTTTACAGCGGCTTTTTTGAAATATTTGCAGTGCTTCGAGGATATTTTGTCGGAGTCTGCGATATTTTTTTTATGCGCACAACTCTCCTGTCATCACCGTTGGGGAGCTTATAGTCCTCAATATTTTCTATTGCACCCCCAAGCAGCGTAACGGCGTTTTTTGCAGCGGAAATATCCTCATTGACGGATTTCAGTGCTGTAAAATATCCTCCGACCTTAACAAACGGAATGCAGTATTCCGAAAGAACGGGCATTGCGGAAACCGCCCTCGCGGTGGAAAAATCGTATTGCTCTCTCCTGCCTCTGCCAAGTTCCTCGCTTCTGGCATGAATTATCTCGGCTTTAACACCGATTTTTTCGCATGCCCTTTCAAGATAAACACAACGCTTTTGCAGACTGTCGCATAACGTTCCTTTTAAATCGGGGCGAAAAATCAGAAGCGGCAGAGCGGGAAATCCCGCACCCGTGCCCACATCGATAAAGCTTGCACCCTCGGTCGGAGAAAACATTGAAAAAGGAAGAACACTGTCGATATAATGCTTTACCACGACCTCCTCAAAATCGGTTATGGAGGTAAGATTTACGTTTTTGTTGTAGTCAACCATAAATTCGTATAAATCATAATATTGACATGCCTGATTTTCATTTATCGGAAGTCCCAGACTTTCAAAAGCGCTGATAATATACTGAATTTTATCCTGTCTGCCCACTGCTCTCCCCCTTTCCGGCAAGCCATATAAGCAGCACCGAAACGTCCGCGGGATTTACCCCCGATATTCTGCCTGCCTGCCCGACATTCAGCGGCTTGTGCTTGTTAAGTTTCTCCTGAGCCTCCAGCCTTAGTCCCTTTATGGTTTTATAATCAATATTTTCAGGGAGCTTCTTTTCCTCCAGCCTGCGCATTTTCTCTATCTGCTCCTGCTGGATTTTGATGTAACCCGAATATTTAAGCTCTATCTCCAGTTTATTAACCAAAGAATATTTCAACGCGGGACGTTCTCTGTCAATATCCGCAAAATCCGTATAACTTAGCTGTGGGCGCTTAAGAAGTTCAATCAGCCTTATTCCCGATGTAATGGGGGTAGTCCCCTTTTCCTCAAGAAGCTTATTTACCTCGTCGGTCGGGTGAACCGTCACGGATTTGATACGCTCAAGCTCTGCGGATATCTGTGAGCATTCCTCCCTGAATTTATCGTACCTTTCTTTTGAGATCAATCCAATCTCATATCCTGTCGGCAGAAGCCTGTCCGCCGCGTTGTCCTGCCGAAGTATCAGACGATATTCGCTGCGCGAGGTCATCATTCTGTACGGCTCGGAGCATCCTTTTGTTACAAGGTCGTCAATGAGAGTTCCGATATAGCTTGAAGCGCGGTCAAGTATGAGAGGCTCTTTTCCCTGTATTTTCAAAGCCGCGTTGATACCCGCGACAAGCCCCTGTCCCGCCGCCTCCTCATATCCACTGGTACAGTTGAATTGCCCCGCGCCGTACAGTCCGCTTATTTTCTTGAATTCCAACGTAGGCAGAAGCTCCAGCGGATCGCAGCAGTCGTATTCGATCGCATAGGCGGGACGCATTATTTCAACATTCTCCAGTCCTTTAATCGTGCGGAGAAATTTTATCTGAACATCTTCGGGAAGCGATGAGGACATTCCCTGCAAATAATATTCATCGGTATCCAATCCCATAGGCTCTACAAAAAGCTGGTGACGTTCCTTATCTTTAAATCGGACTATCTTATCTTCTATACTTGGACAATAGCGCGGTCCGATTCCTTCGATTCTTCCCGAATAAAGCGGAGAACGGTGCAGATTATCCAGGATGACTTTGTGGGTTTCGGAGTTTGTATAGGTAACATAGCAGTCAACCTTATTTTCCATAGGCTGCTCATTATCAAAAGCAAACGGAACTATATCCTTGTCACCTGTCTGGCGTTCCATTACGGAAAAATCAACGGAACGCCTGTGAACGCGCGCGGGAGTACCGGTCTTAAATCGCCGCATGGAAATCCCTATATTTTTAAGACATTCGGTAAGCTGCGTTGAAGGGAGAACATTATCCGGTCCGCCCGAATAGCTCAGCTCGCCGATATGTATTTTTCCGTTGAGATATGTACCGGTTGTAATTATCGCGGCTTTCACGGGATAAACCGCCCCGAGCGAAGTAACAACCGCACTGATCTTATTATCGGTAACCTCAACCGCTGTAACTTCAGCCTGTCTTATAAAAAGATCAGGGGTATTTTCAAGAATGCTCTTCATATAGGTGTGATACTTAACGCGGTCACTCTGCACTCTGAGACTGTGCACCGCTGGTCCTTTTCCCCTGTTCAGCATTCTGGACTGAATAAAAGTAGCGTCCGCCGCTCTTCCCATCTCGCCGCCAAGAGAATCTATTTCACACACTATCTGACCCTTAGCCGAACCGCCTATACAGGGATTGCAGGGCATATTTGCAATACAGTCGAGCGAGAGAGTAAAAATCACTGTTTTCAATCCCAGCCGAGCTGCCGCGAGCGCAGCCTCGCAGCCCGCATGACCCGCTCCTATTACCGCCACATCATATTCTTCAAGCATATAGCTCATTTTTTACTGTTTTGCTCCTTTCGGGTATTATAATTATTCCCATTAGAAAGTGTATAAAAAATCGGGCAAAAACTCCGATATATGGTTTTTGCAAAGATTTTTTGTACACTGTCAATGAGGAATTAGTATTACGCATTATATCAAAAATGTTTCACATGAAACATTTTGCAAAATTTTCCAAACAAATTTTGCCCGAACATACGAAAATACGCACGGGCAAAATATATAAATTATTCCTCGGAATCGCCGTTCCCCACGGATTCGTCCTCAACATCATCCTCAGGAGTATCATCCGGCTCAATGACCTCCGACTGTTCCTCCGCGAGAGAAGCCGCGATTTCCTCGTCGGACGCGTTTTCAACCTCCGAAGTTTCCTCTTCATCGTCATGAGGAGTTCGGCTGAACGAAGCGACTCTGTCCTCCGTACCCAGACGCATTACCCGAACACCCGAAGCGGGTCTTCCCATATTTCGCAGGTCGTTCGCGCGTATCCTTATTACAACGCCGTCCGCGCTTATCAGAATAACATCGTCATCCGTTCCGAGAGTTTTTATGCCGCAAACATATCCTTTTTCATCGCTTACGGGATAATTCTTAAGACCAAGACCGCCGCGCTTCTGCATACGATAGCTTGAAACGGCACAGCGCCGACCCATTCCCTTATCAGTGACCGTAAGAATGGAAGCGTTGTCGTCAAAGATTTTGGTAGCACCAACAACATAATCCCCATCGCGAAATTTGATTGCCCTTACTCCGCGCGCGGTTCTTCCGAGAGGACGGGCGTCTTTCTCATCAAATCGGATAGCCGCGCCGTTCCGTGTGGCAATGAGAACGGAGCAGTCGCCCTCTGTTAGGAAAGCCGCCGCGATCTCATCGCCGTCAACAAGATTTATTGCCCTTAAACCCATTTTGCGGACGTTCTTGTATTCCGACAGCTTTGTACGCTTTATAAGTCCGTTTTTTGTTATGCAGATAAAATATTTGTTTTCCGCGAAATCCATCGTGGTCATCATCGCCGCTACTCTTTCGCCCTCGGCAAGTCGCAGGAGATTTACTATATTCATGCCGCGTGACTGCTTGCTGCCCTCGGGAATCTCGTAGCACTTCATGCGGAACATATTCCCCATATTGGTGATGTACAGAATATTCTCGTGAGATGAGGCAATGAACATATTATCGACAAAATCCTCTTCCCTCTGCTTCATACCCGAAACACCCTTGCCGCCGCGCTTCTGGATATTGTATACCTCCATGGGCTGGCGCTTGATGTAGCCGATATTCGTAAAGGTAACAACACAGTCCTCCAGCGGGATAAGATCCTCAATATCGACTTCCCCGCTGACAGGCTCGATAGCCGTTCTTCTCTCGTCGCCGTATTTTTTCTTTATGACAAGCAGCTCCTCGCCTATCTGGTGCAGCAGCTTGTCCTCATTTTCAAGCAGCGCGGTGAGCTGAGAGATTATTTCACGCTTTTCAAGCAGCTCATCCTCTACCTTGCTCTTTTCCATACCTGTGAGAGCCCCCAGCGTCATTTTAACGATAGCGTCCGCCTGGACCTCGGTAAGAGAATAGGTAGATGTTCCAAAAATGCCCGTCTGCGAAACGTCAATATTTTTAAAGCGCTCTATAAGGCGCTCTTTACCCACGGGAATATTCTTGCTCGAACGTAATATCGCTATTACCTCGTCAATAAAGTCGATAGCCAGCATCAGACCCTCAAGAATATGCTCACGCTCCTTTGCCTTATCGAGGTCATACCGGGTGCGGCGGGTCACCACGTCCATCTGATGGTCGAGATATTTCCGCAGCATATCACGCAGAGTAAGTATCTTAGGCTCGCCGTTCACCAGCGAGAGCATAATAACTCCCACGGTATCCTGAAGCTGAGTATAGGTATACAGCTTATTCAGCACAACATTCGCGTTGGCGTCACGTTTAAGCTCTATAACGATGCGCATTCCGTTTCTGTCGGATTCGTCGCGGATCGTAGAGATACCGTCAATACGCTTGTCACGGCTGAGGTCGGCAACGCTTTGCAGCAGGCGCGCCTTGTTTACCATATACGGAATTTCATCGATTATAATTCGGGTATGATTGTTCTCCTCCACTATATTAGCCCTGCCGCGGAGAATAATTTTCCCTCTGCCGGTAAAATAGGCGGAGCGTATGCCGCTGTATCCCATAATAATGCCGCCCGTTGGGAAATCGGGACCTTGGATACAGGTCATCAGTTCCTCAACGGTAACTTCGGGATTTTCAATCATCATTATAAGCGCGTCGATAACCTCTCTCAGATTATGCGGCGGGATATTTGTAGCCATACCCACGGCAATGCCGTTGCTTCCGTTTACAAGAAGATTGGGGAATCTTGACGGCAGCACGACCGGCTCAAGCAGCTTATCGTCATAGTTTGTTGTGAAATCCACTACCTTTTTTCCGATATCCTGCGTCATTTCGTTTGACAGCTTAGCGAGCCTTGCCTCGGTATAACGGTAAGCGGCAGCCGGATCGCCGTCCACCGAGCCGAAGTTTCCGTGACCGTCGATCAATGGATATCTCAGCGAGAAATCCTGCGCGAGCCTTACCAGAGCGTCATATACGGAAGCGTCGCCGTGAGGGTGATATTTACCGAGAACCTCGCCGACGGTATAGGCGCACTTTCTGAAGGGCTTGTCCGATGTATTGCCCGCCTCGTTCATCGTATAGATGATACGGCGGTGAACGGGCTTAAGTCCGTCCCTTACATCGGGCAGAGCCCTTGAGGTGATAACCGACATTGAGTATTCGATAAAAGACCTTTTCATCGTATCCTCAAGGTCGACATTATGAAGCTTTTCCAGGCTGAAATCTATATCCATTTATCCGTTTTTCCTCTTTTCAATAGTCAGTCAAAATCCGGCATATTTCATATTTGTTATTAAAGAACTGCTGGCAGATCAAAGCGCGATACAATCAGCACTGTGAGTTCCTCGTAAAAGCGGAACAATTTTGTAAACAACATTTCTTTAAACTATGCCAAACAAAGTCAGCTTTCCAGCTTTTCCGTCAGTATATTTCTTATGGTATCCTCCTGCTCCGCGGACAGACAGCGCTTCGGGAAGCAGTAAATCTGCCTTCTGTTGAAGATAAGCAGCAGAGCCTCGTCATTCTCGTCAAAATTGAGCAGATCCGTACCGAAAAGAAAAACGCTCTTAAGCGGAGAAATAATTTCCTCGTCCGCCTTCTCATCAATTTTCAGCTCAACTTCATTTGATTTAGGTCTGATAACTGTTTCAAGCTCTATTTTATCATCAAAAATAGAACAGGTATATTCCTCGGGATCCATATCCTTAAGCGCCTCGATTGTCTTGTTTCTTGTACGCTTCTTATCGGTAGCGCTGTAAAACAGTCCCAGCAGACAGAACAGCAGTGCGACACAGGAAAAAATCACCGACGAGCCTGTTACAATGTTTATCACTATCGCCACAACTATCGCAACGGACAGCAGCGAATATGAAATAACGGAAAACAAACCGCGCTTGCTCGCAAAGTGCCTTTGAAAAGTCTTCATAGCGCTGTCTATTTCCTCTAAATTATTGTCATAGCTGAAGCTGACAAGGGCGCTTTTTGGCTCGGCGTTCCCCTGAAGCTCACCCAAATCGGGCAAAAGACCGTTAGAAATACTGATCAACTCCCTCCGTCAAAAAAACAAAATGTTCCTATTACGACAAGATCAAATATCCAGATTTACCGCAAGTTTAGCGTTTTGTTCAATAAATTCACGGCGCGGCTCTACCTTATCACCCATAAGAACCGTCATTATCTCATCGGCTTTAGCCGCATCCTCCACGCTTACGCGAAGCATGGTGCGGGTTTCGGGATTCATGGTAGTTTCCCAGAGCTGATCCGGGTCCATCTCACCAAGACCTTTATAGCGCTGAACGTCGGTTTTTCCGCCGTCCGCTCCAAGCTCGGCAAGAAATACGTCGCGCTCCTCGTCAGAATAAGCGTATCTGACCTGCTTTCCGCGCGAAACCTTGAACAGCGGCGGCTGGGCAATATAAACATGACCCTCCTCCAGCAGCGGCTTCATAAAGCGGAAGAAAAATGTCAGCATAAGCGTTCTTATATGCGCACCGTCGACGTCGGCATCCGCCATAATAATCACACGACCGTAACGCAGACGCGAAATATCGAAATCTTCAGCGATACCCGTACCCAGAGCCTTAACCACGGGAAGCAGCTTGTCGTTGTTGTACACTTTGTCCGCGCGCGCCTTTTCCACATTGAGCATTTTGCCCCAAAGCGAAAGAATCGCCTGAAAGCGTCTGTCGCGCCCGTTCTTTGCCGAACCTCCCGCCGAATCTCCCTCGACGATATATATCTCGGTGACCGAGGGGTCGCTTTCGGAGCAGTCCGCCAGCTTGCCGGGCAGACCGTTGCTGTCCATTATCGACTTGCGCTTAGCCTCCATGGCCTTTTTAGCCGCGTCGCGGGCAGCCTGGGAGTTAAGTGCCTTGTTCATTATTATCTGAGCGGTTTCGGGGTGCTCCTCAAAATAATAGGTAAGCTGCTCTGTGGCTATCTTATACACAACGGGCTGCACCTCGGGATTTCCGAGCTTGCCTTTTGTCTGCCCCTCAAACTCACATTCCGGAAGCTTGACGGAGATAATGCAGTTTATAGCTTCCCGCACAGCCTCGCCGCAAAGATTTGTAAAGGGCTTTTCCTCTTCGCCCTTTTTGCCTGTCTTTTTCTTTGCTTTTGTTTTGTCGTTGGCTTCTTTGTAAGCTTTGGTGTAGTCGTTTATAACCTTGCTCAGGGCTCTTTTCAAACCCAGCTCGTGCATTCCGCCCTCGCCGGTATGAATATTGTTCGCGAAAGAGCGAAAAACCTCGCTGTTGAAGTCCGTCGTATATTGAAAAGCTATCTCAACATTGATATTATCGATAGTTCCCTCAAGATAAATAATATCGGGGTGGAGCACATCAGCGCCGCGCTTTTCGTTCAGCCACTCAATATAGCTGCATATACCGCCCTCATACTGCATTACTTCATTTACGGGATTATTCTCGTCCCGCAGGTCGTGCAGAGAGATTTTCAGTCCCGCGTTCAGAAAAGCCTGTTCACGCATTCTTTCCTGAATTATATCATAGCTGAACACGGTAGTATGAAATATATCTCCGTCGGGCTTGAAAGTGACCTGTGTTCCCGTACGGTCGGTCGAACCGATTATCTTTATCGGCTCGGAATATTCTCCGCGGTCAAAATGCTGAAAATGCACGTTTTTTCCGTCGTGTATCTCAATCTCCAGCCATTCCGAAAGAGCGTTCACGACCGACGCGCCAACGCCGTGCAGACCGCCGGACACCTTATATCCTCCTCCGCCGAATTTTCCTCCCGCGTGAAGCACGGTATAGACCAGCGTCGCCGCGGAAATTCCCTCAGCGTGATTTATATCGGTAGGAACGCCGCGTCCGTTGTCTATTACCCGTATAACGTCCCCGGGCAGAATAGCCACATCTATTTCGGTGCAGTAGCCCGCCAGAGCCTCGTCGATAGCGTTGTCCACTATCTCATACACCAGATGGTGCAGACCGCCCTCGCCCGTCGACCCTATATACATACCGGGACGCTTTCTTACCGGGTCAAGACCCTTTAACACCTGTATGTCATCGGCGCCGTAATTCACGTCTAAGCTCTCGTTTTCAGCCATTTTTTATCCTCCTGATATACAAGACCGGTCACTTTTTACGATCTATCGCATAAATAACAAATGCTCCAATTGTTGCCACGGCAAGAACAACGCTGAAATTTCCGTCCAACCCGACGTTGCTGTCGATAAGCATTCCAACTATACCCAGTATCAGGGTAGCTATAAAAGCCTCCGCGGCAATACGCATTTGCTCTCACCTCAATAACCTTTATTTTCACTTTTTGCCTACTTTATTATTATATCATATTTAAGCAAAAATTTCAAGCGTTTTAGCGTATAAAAAACCAATCCGAGCCCTATTTCTGCGACATTTTTTTTCTTCCCCGCCTGTTTATCGTGGAGTTGGAAACGTTGGAGATATAAGTCTTTTTTTCGCATACTATAAAGGATTTAGGTAAATCCCGCATATTCTCCGAAACGTTGACAACAACACCTTTTTTCTGACAAAAATTAAGATACTCCGCAGTCGTTCGGCTGACGGAGCATTCCTCTATATCGAAAATGCCTATTACATCATCGGCGTATACGGTAGTATCCCCTCCGAGATAGATAAATTTTTTCATAATAACCTCAAAGTATCAGAACACAATAAAATCAAATTCCAACAAATGATATAACAAATTCAAAATTTGATAAAAGCGCCCTTTTCGGTTCTCCATGCACTGCCGCCGGAAAGAGATGACAGATCCTCAATATTACAACAAGTAATAAATACCTGAGATTTTTCGATATTGTTAAGGATATAATTGCGGCGTACAAAATCCAGCTCGCTTAAAATATCATCAAGAATCACTACAGGACACGTTTTGTTTTTCCGGCGTATAATTTCCGCCTCGGACAGCTTAAGAGCAAGCGCGGCGCTTCTGAACTGCCCCTGTGAAGCGTAATCGCGCGCGGACATTCCATTGATAAAGAAGCTTACATCGTCACGGTGTACGCCAACGGAGGTATATTTCAGCTTCATTTCGGATTCAAGATTTTTTTCCAGCTCCCCGACATAAATATTATACAAATTGTTTACATCATCAAAATTTATTCTTTCCGTTTTAAAAACCGAGCTTATATATTCCATTTCCAAGCGTTCCGCACCCTCGGTAAGCTCGGAATATATTTCGGGCGTATACTCCTTAAGGAACGCGAAATATTTAAGCCTGCCATAGGTAACGTTTACGCCCTCGCAGGCAAGCACGTCGTTCCACGGAGCGAGCTGAGCCGAAATTCCCGCCGTATCCGCGCCCGAAAAAGCGAGAATATTGTTGCGCTGCTTCAGTCCCTTATTATATCGGGACAGCTTTTTCAGATGAGTTCTTGTCTGCATGACAGCCACCTCATCGAGATAGCTTCTTCTCAATTCGGGAGCGCCCTTTATAAGGCTTAAATGTTCGGGTATAAAAACAACGTATTTTAACACACCGTATAATTCCGCCGCGTCATTCATTTTCAAACCATTGTATTTTACCGATAAAACGTTATTACATATCGTATATTCCACCGCATTTTCACGTTCCGTATTATCCTCTTTGAAATAAAGACGGATAACAACCTCCGCCTCCGGAACGTCCGTGGGAATATACTGATTGAACCGGACATGGCGAAAGCTTCCGCCCAGACAAACCGATATTGCTTCCATAAGATTTGTCTTTCCCTGGGCATTTTTTCCGACAAACAGATTCAGTCTTTTGTCAAAGCAAAGCTCTGTTTCCTTTATATTGCGGAAATTCCGAATATAAATTCTGGTAATATACATCGATAAACGGACTTATTCCGTTGGAGCATCGGCGTTTTCTTCCGCCGCGGATTCGTCATAAACTATCTTGTATTTCTTGTTTTTGAATTCTATAATATCGCCCGGCTTTATTTTCTTGCCCCTTTTAGTGCAGTAATCGCCGTTTACGTTAAATTCCCCAAGATCAATCAGTATTTTTGCCTTGGCGCCGGTTTCCGCAAGACCCGCGAACTTTACCAGCTGATCCAATTTGATAAAAGGAGTAACAATTCTGATTTCTTCCATTTTTAAAACCTTTCTTACACACATTTTAAACTACCTTGCCGCCCGCACGGGCAGCGTTAAAAATTTATTTCAACCTCATCGGCAGCAGAAGGAACATAAATTCTCTGCCCTGCGGAGGAACAATAATAATGGGCGCGACAGCGGAAGCGGTCAGGATTATTTTCGCGCAGTCCGTATCGCAGGCTTTAAAGGCATCTAAAAGATATTTTGCGTTAAAGCCGATGGAGATAGGTTCCCCGTTATACTTTATGTTAATTTTATCGTTTATTTTACCGAGAGCCGTAGTGCAGCTCATGGACAAGGTATCCCCGCTGAATTCACAGCGAATAGGGCATTTGTTTTTTTCGTTTATAATCAGCATGGAGCGATCCAGCATCTCTATTATCTCACGGCAGTTTACCTCCGCAGATACCGACTCGTCGCACTCCAGATGCTTCTTGTAGGGGATAAACTCGCCGTCTATAAGACGGGATATCATCGTATACCCCTCAACATTGAAAGATATCTGATTTTTGTCTATACTTAAAGTAACATTTTTATCGTTATCATCTGTCAGTATAGTAACAAGCTCCTCAAGAGTTTTTACCGGAACGATAAACTCAATATTCTCATAATTGAGAGGTTCCTGACGAAGCGCTATCCTGATACCGTCAACCGCTACGACATTCAGCACATTATCCTGTATTTCAAACTTGCAGCCCATAAGCGCGGGCTTTGTATCGGTTACCGCACAGGCGTATTTTGTCTGAAGTATCATGCTCTTCATTATCTTCTGAGGAACAGAGAAACCCGTTGCGGGGTTTATCTGGGGTACTACGGGATATTCGTCCGCGCTCATGCACATTACCGAAAATTCCGCGTTTCCTCCCTTTATTTCCGCCGCTTTTGACTCTCCTACGCCGAAATAAATATCACCCGATGGCATTTTTCTTATTATATCGCCCGCCATTTTTGCATTGATAACAGTGCTGCCGTTCTCAATGCCGTTTACCTCTAAGGTAGTCCTTATTCCTATATCGAGATTATATCCGGTAACTGTCAGAACGTTTCCTTCAAGCTCCATCAGAACTCCCTCAAGGGAAGATATGGTGGATTTTGAAGCCGCGGCTCTCGCGGTAATCTGCACAGCGTTAAGTATGCTTTCTTTGGGGCAGCTGAATTTCATAAACGAAATCCCCTTTCAAAAAAATAAAAATAAATAAATTTATAATAACAATAATAAGGGCGGTTAAATCTGTTAAAACAGTGTAATATCCCTTTGCAAAGCCGATTATCCGCTTTATTTTTTTAACATGCGGCAGTTGATAAAAAATAAAAAATATTGAAAACTTTATTTTTTCAACCCCATGTTGAATAACCGTAAAACAATGTTGAAAAATACGTTAATAATTACTGATTGGCTTTGATGTTTTTAATTAGATCGTCAATGACGGATTTAAGACTGCTGTCGGTTTCAATATTCTTCTTGATGTTCTTTATTGCATATACGACAGTTGAGTGATCCCGCCCGTTGAATTCCTGTCCTATCGAGTCGTAAGACATTCCCGTTACCTCCTGTATAACGTAAATAGCTACCTTTCTGGCATAGGAGATATTGGATGCGCGTTTCTGGGAACGCATTTCTTCGGGAGTTACATTATAAATGCGTCCCACCTCGCCGATAATTTTCTCTACCGTAACGGGAATAGGCTGATGATCCGAAACGATATCCTTGATAACGTTCTGAGCAACGGTGATGGTGGGCTTCACCTGTGATACCGTGTAAAGCGCATTCAGCTTGGTAACAACGCCCTCAATCTGACGGATATTGGATTTAAGCTTGGTTGCGATATAGTCCGTAACATCGTCCGGGATCATGAAATTAAGCAGCTCGGCTTTTCTTCTTATAATAGCGAGCCTTGTTTCATATTCCGGAGGCTTTACGTCCGCGGCAAGTCCCGAAGCAAAGCGGGTTTTAAGCCTGTCCGATATGGATTTTATTTCCTTAGCGGGACGGTCAGAGGTCAGAACGATGACTTTATTCTGCTTATACAGTTCGTTGAATATATGGAAAAATTTCTCCTCTGTCTGCTCCTTGCCGGCGATAAACTGAATATCGTCAATAAGCAGCGCGTCGGCGCTCCTGTATTTATCATCGAACGACTCCACGTCGTTTGCGGAGATAGAGTGCAGAAATTCGTTTGTAAAGGTTTCGGCCGGTATATATATAATGTGTATTCCGGGATAGTTTTTTTCCATCTCATGCTGGATTGCCGACAGGAGATGCGTTTTTCCCAGTCCGGAATCACCGTATATAAACAGCGGGTTATACTTTTCGTGCTGTTTTTTCGATACAGCTTTTGCCGCGGCGAAAGCGAGATTGTTTGAGGGTCCCACAATAAAATTATCGAAAGTATATGTAATACTTTTGTCAATAACATCTATTTTGCTGTAAATTTCGTCATTATTCATGATATCGGTTACGGCGGGCTTGGGAGATGATACGTCGCTTACAATTATTTCCACATTTACGGGCACGCCAAGAATATTCTTGAACTGCTCTTCCAGCTTTTCAAGATAAAAGTCTCTAATGGTATCACGTTTAAATTCAACGTCGGTAGCGAGTGTCACCTTATTCCCGTCCATTTGTATGGGAACAAGCTGATCGAGCCACAGATCCCGTGCGGAGTCGGATATATTGTAAGCGTCGACGCAGTTTTCAACCACTATCTTATATATATCCGAAAGAGACGAAAGAGAATTCATAATTTATTTCACCATTCCATATTTTTACGATCAACGCTTGTCCGAAATCCACATACAAAATAAACAAAATCAAACTGCACGTTAAAATCAAAGCTATATATTAAATAATACCATAAAATACGAAATTTTTCAAGCACAAATAAATCCAAAATACTAACGTTATTCTGTATAATTTAAACAAAAAAATTGTTAAATTTATGACTAAGCGCTAAAAATTCTTAATATCAAAAAAGTTCTTTTATTTAATCTTTGATTTTTGACTTTTTCTCTTTAAAATCCCGCTACCCATAATAAAGTTCCGCACAGCAGCACGGCAGACAATGCGCCGGATAAAGCGCAGATTGCCATTTTTATTTTTATTTGTGTTTTTATTGTTTTTAGAAAAACGGGGGTGTTGGCTATCGTTATTTGAGTTTCCTTTCGTATTTCATCCTCGCTCAATGAACAGTTTTCCTTTAAAATTATAATTGCTTTTTCAACATATTCGCTGTTCATATTGTTTATTTCAATCATATTTTTAGTTACACCTTTTATCATTGCTTATTCTCCTTTCTTTTTTATCTATTATCTTCAAAAAAATATAGATATACATAATTTCCCATAAATTTTATCTTTTCAACTTCTTAAATTTTTTTCTTTTCTGTTTTTATCGTTTTTTCAACATTAAAAAGTTTATTGTATAAAAACTGAGGGTATATTTGGTTAAATACTTTGTTTCTATGTTGAAAACTCAGTTGAAAATGTTAAAAGACTGCGCTGTTAAGGCAGGTACCTTTTTGTTTTTTTAACATTTTATAAATTTCTTTGGTTAAAAACTGTGAGAAATCTGTTGATTATACCCTATGTTTATTTTTTATTCTAATCTAAAAATCAGCCTTTATCCGTAATATCAGTAATTATTATCATTTTATATAATAAATTTTCGTCTAAAATAATATTCTACTTTTTATTTTTTCAACTTTTCAACAATTTTAATAACATTTCTATATATCTTCTGTTGAAAACTCGGTTGAAAATGTTAAAAACGGGCTTTGTTAAAACATTGTGAAAAGAGTTGATAAAAAATTTTTTACTGTTGAAATGATGTTAAGACTTTAATAAAAGAAAAATTTTCAACCGATCCTAAAAAATTGTTGAAAGAAAAACTTTGTATTATCTTAAATTAAAGTGCTAAATTGAATAATAATTTATGTAATTAAGATGTGTTGCTCTTAGTGGTTTGACTCTCGGTTAAAAGGTAGCTCTGGGTTGAGATGCTTTTAAGATATGTTGACCTAAAGCTGAATTATTAAAAAGAATTTCCCGCACCGCTGCAAACAACGCTTTGCGTTGTTTGCGCTATCTCGCCGTAAAAGCTCCGCCCGCTTCGCGGGCTGCGCGGAGTTTTGCGCAAATTACGACATAACATTTTAAGCATTTCCTTAACTTTTGCGCAAACCCTCACGGCGGATTGCGGGAAATTCATGCGTGGGCGCACAGTGGATATCGGCTTTCAGCGCCTTTGACTTCTTGATTTTTATGTTGTTCTAAGTCAGATTATTATTTAACATTAAAAAATATTTATATATCTCAATTATTCATTATACAAATTTTCGACATATTATGTTATAATACATATTGCGCATCGGCGGAAAATTCTGCCATAGCAGCGCATAATTAACCGGCGGGAATTTTGAAAGGGGATGAAAAATTATGCCGGATATCAGGAAAATAATCGGAGAAGCACAAATTGTGAGGAAAAGGGTAGCCGCTTATGCGAGGGTATCAGCGGACAGCGAAAGTGCGAGGAACTCTCTTTCGGCGCAGATCAGCCACTATAACCGAAGTATCCTGAGCAATCCCGAGTGGGATTACGCGGGGTTTTACGCCGACGAGGGCATTTCGGGAACGCGAAAGGTCCGACGGGAACAATTCCAGCGGCTTCTGCATGACTGCGACAGGGGGAAGATCGACCTTATTCTTACAAAATCGGTATCGAGATTTGCACGTAATACTCTTGATCTTCTGGAGATATTGCGCCACCTCCGCGAGATAGGAGTTGAGGTGTTTTTTGAAAGGGAAAACATTACCTCATTCGGCGGCGAGGGGGAACTGATGGTAACTATCCTCGCGTCGTTTGCGCAGGAGGAAAGCCGTTCGATAAGCGAAAATATAAAATGGGGAATACGAAAGGGCTTTGAAAAGGGTAAGCAGAACGCTTTCGTGCTTTACGGATACCGAATGATAAACGGCGAAATAGAGATAGTTCCGGAGGAAGCTGAGGTGGTAAGGCTTATCTATTCCAATTTCCTTGAGGGACTTACAATGCGCGATACCGAAAAGCAGCTCTCTGCTATGGGAGTAAAATCTTACTATGGCGGACATTTTTCAAAAAGCGCAATTTACGATATTCTGCGTCAGGAAAAATATACGGGAAATATGCTGCTGCAAAAATATTTTATTAAAGATCACATTTCACATAAAAAGTGCCGCAACAAAGGTGAGCTTCCCATGTATTATGTGGAGAATTCCCACGAGCCTATTATAGACAAAGAGATTTTCAATCAGGTTCAGGCAGAGATAGCGCGCAGGAGAGAGCTTGGGATATTCGCAAATCCCCGCGTGAAAACAAATTGCTTTACGGGAAAAATAGTATGTGCGCATTGTGAAAAAAATTTCCGTCGATACACAAAAAGCCGTAAAAACAGGGATTCTTTCAAGATATGGCGCTGCTCCGTTAAAAACAAACTCGGAGCATCGGCTTGCGAAAAAAAGGACATAGCGGAGGAAAATCTTAAAATCGCTTGCTGCATTGTTCTCGGAACAGAAAAATTCGAGGAAGAGATTTTCTGCGGCGAGGTGGAAAAGATAAGGGTGATAGCCGACTTGCGGCTTGAATTTGTATTTCTGAACGGGCAGAAAAGAATAATAAATCTGGGGGAATAAATATGTTAAATCAAAATCAGTTTCAAAAAACCGTAACGACCATACCCGCGACAATATCGTGTGCCGCGGATCCGTCGGAGAAGAAAAAAAGGCGCGTTGCGGGATACGCAAGGGTATCCACGGAGCTTGAAGAGCAGCAGTCCAGTTACATGGCGCAGATAGAATACTACACGAGTTTTATAAAAGAGCATGCCGACTGGGAGTTGGTGGGTATATATACGGACGAGGGAATATCCGCAACCGACACCCGCCGAAGAAACGGCTTCAACAGCATGATAAGCGACGCTCTTGATGGAAAGATAGACCTGATAATAACAAAATCCGTCAGCCGATTTGCGCGCAACACAGTGGACAGCCTTTCAACCGTGCGCCGTCTTAAGGAAGCCGGAATAGAGATATACTTTGAAAAAGAGAATATCTGGACATTGGACAGTAAAGGCGAACTGCTGATAACGATAATGTCATCACTTGCGCAGGAGGAAAGCCGTTCTATTTCCGAAAACGTTACATGGGGACACCGAAAACGCTTTGCCGACGGAAAATTCAGTCTTGCGTACAGCCGTTTTCTCGGATATGACAGGGGTGCTGACGGAAATCTGGTGATAAACGAAGATGAGGCAGTTGTCATACGGGAAATATACCGTTTGTATCTTCTGGGGTATTCTCTTAACGCGATAGCAAAACGGCTAACTTCGGATAAAATTGCCACGCCCGGAGGTAACAGAGTTTGGAATCAGTCTACAGTGCGTAATATACTCACCAATGAAAAGTACAAGGGTGATGCGCTGCTGCAAAAAACTTATACGGTTGACTTTCTTACAAAAAAGAAAAAGCGGAATTCGGGAGAAGTTTCTCAATATTACATAGAAAACAGTCATGAGCCGATAATCGACCCGAAAACCTTTGAGCTTGCTCAGGCGGAGCGTTTGCGCAGAGCGGTGAGAACAGCAAAGGGAGGGCGGTACAGCGGAAAGAGCGTGTTCTGCGGAAAAATAAAATGCGGCGACTGCGGAAATTTTTTCACCTCAAGGGTGTGGCATTCAAACACGAAGTACAGAAAAATAATTTATCAGTGTAGCGGAAAATATAAGCCGTTAAATTCCTGTTTTACGGGTCATCTGTATGAGGAGGATATAGAGGGGCTGTTCGTCCGAGCGATGAAGATCATTTTTGAGCAGCGCGGCAGGATAATAGAGCGTCTTGAAAACAAAATGAAAAATCCGCCGGAAAATATCAGTGACATGGATTATACTGTCAGAACCGCGGCATACGAAAATATTTCGGAGCTGCTGAAAAAAATGGACAAGCCCGCGGAAAAATTTGATGAAGATTTATGGGGAGCATTTATAGATCACATAACGGTATATTCCAACGGAAACAAGGAGATTTTCCTTAAGGACGAAACTTCCTTTATTTTGGGATTCAGAGAATAAAATTAAGGGCGCATGGTGATGAAAACCAAGCGCCCTGTTATATTTTAAAAAAATTTTTTTGAAATCTGCTGTTAAGAACTCTTCTTAACAGCAGCCAGACTGTAGAAAAAGCCTATTTGCCACGCAATGTCGGCGAATTAAATTTCAAAAAGTCGCGCGTTTGCGAACGCAAACGCACGCGGTTTCCGTTAGGCATGCGGAGTGAAGCGTAGCGTATCGGAGTATGACTAACGGAAATTTTGAAATTTTTTAAATAATCAGCATTAGGTCAACCTTTACATACAGGCTGTCTGCTGTTAAGAACTCTTCTTAACAGCAGTGTCAGGTTGTAGAAAAAGCCTATTTGCCACGCAATGTCGGCGCATGAAATTTCAAA
>CAJULF010000021.1 GCA_910587135.1 uncultured Oscillospiraceae bacterium | reverse complement strand
ATCAGGCGCTTGAAGCGCCTGTGCAAACCACGCGTTTCACGCGTGGTTATGATTAAATTTAATGCGCCGACATTGTGTTGTCAATAGGCTTTTTCTACAGTCCGGATGACCTCCCGAATTTTCGGGAGGTCATTTTTATCATTTTCCGAAAGAAGAGCTTAAACCGTTATCACGCTTTCATGCGCTTCTTATAATCTTCCTTGATCCTTTCGAGGGCTACCGCGTCCTCCTTGCGCTTTGCGCGTGCCTGATCCTGAATAGCCTGAACCTCGTCGATTCCCGAAACGATCGTCTCCCACGTTTTCTGGAGCGTTTCCACCTTGATAGAGGAATTCGCCGCCATAGCCGCCACCATCTTGGACTGCTCCACGGTGTTCTGCGCGTTCTTTATCAGCAGCTCGTTTGTTTTTTCGTCAAGCGCCTTGAGGGATTCCGCCTGAATACGCTGCCGCTTGAGCATTATAGCTTGCGCGAGGGACTGCTTGAACACAGGCATGGTTATGATAAACGCTGAATTTATCTTGCGCACAAGATTGAGATTGGAGTACTCCATGGTTTTGAGCATGGGAACGGTCTGGAGCGCCACATTTTCCGCAACCTTTAGATCCATGACTCTCTGGTCGAGGATCTCCCTCATCTGCTGAAGGTTGGAAAGGTCCATGCGGATAGTGCCGTCGTCGGGATTTTCCGCCACCTTTTTCTGGTACTGGTCAATAAAGCTGTCCAGCTCCTTTACCGCCTGCTCGCCCGCCATGATATATTTTACAAGCTCCTGATAATAGCCGATGTTTGCGTCGTACATATTGTCCAGCTTGGTGTTGGCGGCTTCTATTTCGCTTTCGTACTGCTTAAGCTGAACATATATTTTGTCGATTTCCTTTCCCATGGTGTCATACTTGTTGAGAATTTTGTCGAGCTTTTTCTTAAGGTTGCCGAAGAAAGTGGGCTTGTCGTCCGCCTCCAGCTCCTTGATGTCAAACTGATCCATGATAGCCGCCAGATTTCTCAGCATAACTCCCGTATCGTTTATCTGCTGAATGCTCATGGAGTTGAGCACCTGGTCGGAAGCCTGCGATATCTGCTCCGCAGCCTCCGCGCCGAATTTAACGATAGTATTGCTGTCGTTCACATTGATGGTGGATACAAGAGCGTCGATTTCCGCGCTGGTTGCAAGCTTCTGCTTGATCTCGTCGGTCTTGACCACAATGTTGAAATTCTTGACTTCCTCGATTTTTGCTACCATAGCCTGGTCGCTCCTGACCCCCGCGACTGTTGCGGTAGCTTCGATTTCCGTTGTCGGCTGCACCTGCTGTGCGCCGGGTGTAAACTGCAATCCCATAATGATCTTTCCTTCCTGACAATGCCCGCCCGGATATCAAGCGGCTGTCAATGCTTACCGAACAGCTTTCCGAAAAAGCCGCCGTTTCTTTCCTCGGAGGGTATTTTAAATTTCGGAACCTCCATATTGTACATAAATTCGTTCATTATATGCTCCTCGAACGCGTCCCCTTTTATAAAGGTTTCGAGGTTTTTATATCCCGTCGGTGTATAAACCAGCACATCGAAGCCTATCAGATTGCACAGCACTATTCTTATGCATTCTTCCTCGGTAAAGGTATCCTCCACGGCGTCGATTATAATTAGCTTGGGTATCTGCCGTGTAAAGTCAAAGTGCTGAAGAAGCTTCAGAAAGTCCTTGTCAAGGCTCAGTCCGTAGTGGATAACGCTGCACATCAGATGGTCCCGCTCCATTTTCAGAAACCCGCTGTCAATGGTTTCCTGTATCTTGTAGAACAGCATGTCCTGAAGCCTGTCGGGAAGATAACTGTACTTGTTGAGCGTACTGGCTTTCAGTTTTTCCTCGTCGATTTTTCCGTTGCGGAAAAAGCTGCGGTATACTGAAAGGTCAAGATTTCCGTCCATGGTTTGCCCCTGCTTTTTCACATAAAGAAGCGTGTCGGGCGTGAGCCGCGAACGTATCTCCTCCCAGTATTCTCCCGCCTTTCCGTCAGTCACTCCGCTTATTTTGGCGAATATGTTTGGAACTATCACAAGGTTTCCCGAGGTGGAAAATCCTGTGCGGAATTTCGCGTCCTGCCGCCACAATATACCTATCTCCTCATAGGTGGTTTTAAGTGTCAGCGACTGGCTGTTGGGGAACTGAAAGCTTCTGAAAACCCCCGCGTCGCCGCCGTAAAGCATAGTGTCAAGCTCACGCTCCGCCGAGTATGCGACGGTCGCCATCTTCATTTTTACGGGCTTGTCGGGATAACTTCCGCTCTCCTTGGATTCCGGCAGTTGAAATATCTGCATTCGGCTGTCAGGATTTTTGTCAACCGCCATATCAAGCATTTTTTTGTTCGGCGTGATATAGACCACATCAAAACCGCATTTTGACATGAAATTCAGAAAATAAAGCTCCGACTGCGAGATATCCCCGTAATACAGAATAACCGGGATATCCTCATACTGCACCGCGTATTTCCGCGCCTGTGTGCAGCGGTATAGCCATGTGATGAGTTTGTTGCCGTAGTTGAGCACCACCGTCTGGTTGCCGTTATTTAGAATATTAAGCAGATCCCTCAGCGCGTTTCGCGCGAGTGCGGTGCGTGTGTTGTCTCCGTTCAGCTTTATCTGAAGCGCGAGGGAGTCTATCATTTCCGCGGTGCTGTTGCGGGATATCCAGCCAAGCGATTTGGCCTCCTCCGCGGTGGGATTTGTCAAAGGCTTTTCTATGAAGATAAGCTGCTTTTTGATTCCCGCGAATTTCTCCTTGAACTGCACCAACATATTGGTGTATACCGATTCGTCATTATAGCCGATAAGCGCCGCGCAGTACACGGGGATATCTCCGTCCTCGGTATAGACCCCGCCGTTTTTGATAACGCGGCTCTTCCTGTCCTTCAGGATATCCTCAAACATACCCGCTGCGGTGGTTTCAAGACGCTTGACCTTTCCGCTTACCCGCTCGCCCGCCGCTCTCATCTCCGCAAGCTGTGCTTCTTTGGACAGATCCAGCGCCCCGAAGTCGATGCGTATAGGCGCGGACAGCTTGCCCGAATGAACTGTAACGTTATCCTTATATCCAAAGCTGTCAAAGTCCTTGTCCTGCCCGTAGCTCACCAGCGTTATCGCTACCCCCGCAAGGCTCATCATGTACATAAGGTACAGCTCCTTAAGCCCCGCCGCTCCTATATAGAAAAGCGTCTTGGGTTTGGCGGACAGATACTTCATAAGCCAGCACATTTCGACAAAACAGGTGTTTTTTTTATTTATTCCGCAGTCGGAAACGGCTTTGGCGAATACGCGGGAAATAGCGTCGCTGTCAGCGTTAAGCCTGTTTGCGTTCAGCCAGGAGTCAAGCCCCCTTTTTATGGCAGCCGCATCTTCAAAGCTTTCCGCCACATAGGGTGCGGCGCGGGATATCTCATCGGTTGTCGCCGCGGGGAGCTTATCCTTGAAAAACAGACCGCCCTTCTGCGCGGAGATAAAATTATTTATCAAAAAGCCGCGAAAAAAATCGGGGTTGTCATAGCCGACATATCTCGCAAACTCTTGTGTTGACATCTTTTATAACTCCTCCCCTCGGGAAGATTTTGTAAACCGCGGGCTGAATATGATATGCCCGCAGTATTTCGAAGACCGCCACATAGTCTTCGTTATTTTATTCTTCTACCTCGATGCCGTAACGGTTGCACAGCTTTGCCATTCCGTTGCGGTAGCCGGCGCCGACCGCCGACAGCTTCCATTCTCCCTTGTATAGGTAAAACTCCATGGCAACCGCGGTGGTTTCGTCGGTAAGTCTGTCCATGGTAAAGGATATTCTTTCCGCGCCGTTTGCCACAATTGATATTTTCGGCGCTCTTACCAGACTGAAATTGTTTGAGTAGTTTCCCGCGTAGACCGAGTATGCCAGAGCGATTTTCTGTACGCGGTAGTCCGTCTTGTCAAAGTCTATTTCCACATGACCGTCATTGGGAAAATATCTCACCTCTCCGCGCTCGCTGCTTTCGTTCCCGAAAAATATCAGACCGCTGTCACCGAAAGAGCGTTCATTTCCGTCAAGCATGAACACATACGGGTCTATGTCGATATTGCTCGGCTTGCTGCAGGAGAAGTAGATCTCGCATTTTGTACCGATGTACTGATACAGCGAAACACGCTGCCCCATTTTCAGTTCAAGAAGCGGCATATCGTAAAGCGGAGCGGGAGAGATAACCGATATAACATCTGTTGTCGGTTCTGAGGACATTGCGGGCGCGTTTGCGGTTGTTTCGGAAGTGACCACGGCGGATCGAGCCGCGGAGAAATCCCTTTCGGGAGCGGTGTAAACACATTTTCCGCTGACTGCGGAAACGCTTCCGTCAGCTCTGCCCATCAGATATATCCGCCGCACAAATTGAGATTTGAACAGCAGCTCCGCGTAAAGTACCGTATGGTCGCCTATACCCTTAACGGATATCCCGACTTCATTTCTGCCGGTTTCCAGCCGCCTTGGAGAAATCGTCACACCCGAAGTGCCGCATACTATCTCCGTCGGCGCGGGCACGTTTACCGTCATTGTAAAGCTGTTCTCGGTATCGGGGGCGAATGTACCCAGTTCTATCGTCCGCGGCACGTCAAAAAATCCGTCCTCCGCGCCAAAGCCCTTTACGCCGCCTTGAACCTCCACATTTTTAACAAACACGGGGTAGTTTGCGGCAATAGCCGTATCGCGCACGTCGCCCTCGGTAAGCTCCACACGCAAATCTTCGATAGCCGCGCCCTGCGCGGTCACCTCAATTACGCTGCCGCGCTTAGCCCATATGGTAGTATCCTTTCCTACAAGGCGAATAGGCTTTGTTATATACACGGGTCCCTCAAACTCTCCCGCGGGCAGCATTGCCGTGCCGCCGTGAGGAGTTCTCAGTATTATGTCATTTATATTGTCAGCCATTGTTTCCCCTTATTTAAATTTGAAATTTTCCGCGACCCGCCCAACGCGGCTCATTCCGCTCCGCCCCGTTACACCGCGTCGGGCTCTCGCGGAAAATTTCCTGCGTGGGCGATGTGTTTTTTGAGCGTTGCTTTTATTCCTCAATTATTAAATTGCTCCGAGCTTATACAATGAATTTTCGATGCACCTTTATGCCTGGCACAAATTACTTACCGTGCCGAAAGCGCACCGAAATTATTCATTATCCCTTGTTATACATTCACGCCATAGCTTCTGCAAAGTGCCTCAAGACCGCCCTGATAGCCCGCCGCCACCGCGTTGAACTTCCAGTCGCCGTTATAGCGGTAAATTTCGCATACGACAAGCGCTGTTTCAATTGAGAACTCCTCAACCAGATCGAAGCGGAGAACCTCCTCGCCGTTAATGTCGTCGGGATTGTCGATTTTAACGACTCTTACGTAAGAATTGGACACCTGTCCGAAATTCTGGTTTTTCTGCTGAGCGTCGAAAATGGTTACCGTAACCGCGATCTTATCAATTTCCGCGGGTATTTTTGTGAAATCTATGATAATTGCCTCGTCATCACCGTCGCCGTCACCTGTGCGGTTGTCGCCCGTGTGGACTATCGCGCCGTTTCTAGCGGTGAGATTGTTGTAGAACACAAAGTCCTCATCCTTAAGGACTTTTCCGTTAGCGCCCAGCAGGAATACGCAGGCGTCAAGGTCGAAGTCCTGACCGCCGTCGTATCTGTTGACGTCCCAGCCAAGTCCTATTCTTGCCATAGTTACCGATTTGTCCAGGCTTACGCGCTGACCCTTAGAAAGATTTACTGCCATTTTATTTTCCTCCTGAAATAATATTTATCTGTGCAAAGCACATTGCATTCTGTATATAAAGGTAGACCTAAAGCGGATTATTTAAAAATTTTCAAAATTTCCGCCGGGCATACTCCGCTTCACTCCGCTAACGTTCCGTTGCGCTTCGCATATCCGGCGGAAACCGTGCCACATTTGCCGTTAAGGCAAATGTGCACTTTTTGAAAATTCATACGATGACATTGCGCTGCAAATAGGCTTTTTATACAGTCAGATCTGTGCAAAGCACGTTGTTTCCCATATTAGACTGGGCGGCATCCTGCGTCGGTATACATAATCGCCGCAAGGTGATACCGCTTCGGTCGTTTTATCAGCTGTTCTTTGTACCCGCGATGGCTTTCCTGATGAGGTCGATGGGGATAATTGAAATGCCCATGACCAGCACCACAAGCCACTCTGTAACGTTCAGTCCGTATCCGCCGAGTATCGCTCCGCCGAGGTAGGTCATGATCACCTGAACAACGGCGATAATGCCGAATACTGTCAAAAAGCCCTTGTTTTTGCCCAGATTGTCAAACAGGTTCATTCTGTCTGTTCTCGCGTTAAAGGCGTTGAATACCGCAATAAAGATAAAGAACGCGAAGTAAGCTGTGTGGAGATACGCGTGAGATTCACCGGCAATATTGGATTCGCGTATCAGCCCCCAGTTTTCGAGAAGACTGGTTTCGGGCATAAGCTCGCTTGCGGGCAGAGAGCCGAGCAGGAGCAGAGCCAGCGACAGAATGAACGTCCAGCCTGCGCCCGTGATTATCTGCGACATCATGTTTTTGCTGATTATCGGTTCGTTTCTGCGCTTGGGCTTTTCCTTCATGAAGCGTGTGAGCGCCGGTTCGCCGCCGAACGCGAGCGCCGCCAGGGTATCCATGACAAGGTTTACCCACAATATCTGAATAACCGAAAGCGGATTTGCCAGATTGAGCAGTGGACAGATAAAGGATATCAATACCGCGGCCACGTTTATGGTCAGCTGGAATACGATAAATTTGCGTATAGAGTTAAATATGGTGCGCCCGTAGAGTATCGCGCGGTCGATGGAGTTGAAGTTGTCGTCCAAGATAACTATATCCGAAGCCTCTTTCGCGACTTCCGTGCCGCCGCCCATTGCGAAGCCCACGTCTGCTTTTTTCAGCGCGGGGGAGTCGTTCACGCCGTCGCCTGTCATGCCCGCCACAAGGTCAAGCTCCTGCGCCAGACGCACAAGCCGGCTCTTGTCGGAGGGAAGCGCTCTCGCGATAACGCGGATATCCCTGAGCTTCGATTTTATCTCATCGTCGGATAGCTTAGCCAGCTCGTCGGAGGTCAGCACCACGTCGCTTTCCTTTTCCAACAGCCCCGCTTCCTTGGCGATAGCTACGGCGGTTTCCTTACGGTCGCCCGTTATCATTACCACCTGAACGCCCGCGCCCTTTACCTCGTTAATTGCGGTTACGGACTCGGGGCGTACTTCGTCGCGGATACCAACAACCCCGACCAGCGTCCAGTTGTTGCCCGCGGGAAGAGCGTCATCGCCGAGGGAATCCTCGCTTGTCGCCAGTGCCAGCACTCTTATCGCGCGGTTCGCAAGCTCGTCTATCTTCTTGTTCAGCTCACTCATGGAGAATGGCAGCTTTGCGCCGTTTTCATCATAGTAGTGGGAGCACCGCTGCAATATCTTCTCGGGAGCGCCCTTTATAACCGAAAGACTGAACTCGCCCTCAACCTGGGTAGCCGAATATTTGTTTGTGGAGTTAAAGGGAATATTGCCCGTTTCGAGAACCTCCACACAGTCGGGCTCGTTCATGACATAGCCCAGTATTGCTCGCTCGGTGGCGTTTCCGCCGATAACTCTTCTGTCCTTGCCCTCGCCGCTTATCATGGAGAGTGTGTTGTGCCGTGCGGAAAGGCACAGCAGCTTTTTCAGCTTGCCGTTTACGTCCGCGTAGGTCTTGTATTCGTTCACACCGCCGTCAATAAACGCGACAGCTTCCAGTTTGCCCTTGGTTATCGTTCCGGTCTTATCCGAGAAAAGGATATTCAGTGAGCCTGCGGTCTCTATTCCCGCGACTTTTCTTACAAGAACGTTGTCCTTGAGCATTTTGCCCATGTTCTGCGCTGAAACTATGGCGATCATAAGCGGCAGACCCTCGGGAACCGCCATAACTATGATGATTACCGCCAGCATAACCGCTTCTATTACCGCGTTGAGCAGCGCTACCCACTGGAATGTGCCGCCCACCATTAGGAAATTCTCCATCACGTTTCCGCCGGTATCTATAAATATGGTCTTGATAAGCATTGCGACCGCTATCGCGATACCGCCGATATAGCCGAATTTGCTTATCCCGCCCGCCAGCTTGCCGAGCTTTACCTTAAGAGGAGTGTCGCGGTCGTCGTCGGTCTGAAGCTCGCTTGCTATCTTTCCGTAAACAGACTTGTCGCCCACCACGGTGACCTGCATTACCGCATTGCCTGAGCATACCACCGCGCCGCGGTACACTTTATACTCGCTGTCGAAATTTGTGTTTTCGTCTGTATCCGTCCAGTCCTCGGGAACGGCGGTTTTCTTTGCCTCGCGGCTCTCGCCGTTAAGCACCGACTGGTCCACCTTGATATCCCCGTCGATTATAATTCCGTCCGCGGGTATCTTGTCGCCCGACTGGAGCAGTATTGCGTCGCCGACTACGATATCGTTTATCGCCACCTCGGAAATAACGCTGTTGCGGTACACCTTGCACATAATGCGCGAGGCTTCCTCCTGGAGCTTCTGGAAAGCGTTCTCGTTACGATACTCCGAAAATGTGGACACCAGAGTCGCCAGCATTATGGCGATGAAAATTCCGATAGGCTCATACCATTCGGGCGCGCCCTCCTCGATAAGTCCTACGCCGCCGAGTATAGCCAGTACCACATTGATGACCAGCGCGACGATCAATATTTTTATCATCGGGTCGCCGAGATTTCCCTTGAGCTTATCCCAGAAGCTTTCCGAAGCCTGCTCGGTCATGGCGTTGTCGCCGTATTTTGCCTTGCTTTCGGCGGCTTCCTTATCCGTTAAACCAAATTGTTTCATCTTTTCTCCTTATTTTAAAAATTTTTCGCACCGCTGCGTTTTCCGCGCAGCGGAAAACTTCGCTATCCTCGCCGCAAAAGCTCCGCTCCATTTCATTCCGCTGCGCTTTCGCGGCGGATTGCGAAAAATTCCTGCGTGGGCGGAATGTTGCTTTTTGCCTGCGCGGCTTTTGCTGCTCGGTTTTGAGGTTGACAAAGAACAAATTATTTTAAAAAATTTTTCGCACCGCTGCGTTTTCCGCTGCGCTTTCGCGGCGGATTGCGAAAAATTCCTGCGTGGGCGGAATGTCGCTTTTTGCCTGCGCGGCTTTTGCTGCTCGGTTTTTAGGCTGGCAATAAGCAAATTATTAAAAAATTCACATTTGCGGTGCCGAAACTTTACGCTATTCGCTGTCAGATGATCTGAACCTCACACAGCAGCCCGTTTTCGCGGTTAGTCATGCGGAACACCGTTCCGTCTTTAAGCTCAACGGCGCTTCCTTTCGGAACAAGCCGTCCCGTAGGAGAGGTCATGCCCTCTATACCGTTGTTGACAAGCAGCCACATTCCGTTATAGCGGCATACATAAGCTCGCATATCGGTGCTTGCCTTTTCGTCGTTGTGGACGTTCGCCAGAACATGCCAGTCGAAAAGCGGGATATTATTATAAACTATTACCTCGCTTTTCTCGCGGAAAACGCCCTTTTTCCCCCGCATTTCGCTTTTGAAACCCAACCGTATTATTTTATCCGCGGCGCGGGTCTTGCAGAACGGGCAAACGGGATTGCTCTCGTCCCTCAGTATAAACCACTTTTTTTCGCACCTCGGGTTGGCGCAGGGGGTCAGCCTGTCCCAGGCGCGGAGCAGTTCCCTTTCCCACTCCATGGCGGCGGGGCGCTCCGATGGATTATGAAGCCCGTCGACAAACGCTCTTATAAACAGACTTTCCAGCCCCCTTGACAGCGACTGAATGGTCACATTAAGATTGGGCGGTCTGTTTGAGGTGTCTGTGGGATTCTCTATAAATGTCGCCATCGGTCCCATGGCAAGAAAATCGTCCATTTCGGCGCTTTCCTTGCTGTATATCTTGGGACCTATCAGCGGGTGTCTTAAAAACAGATATTCGTATATCAGAACGGGCAGCGCGTGAAGGTCTGTCTGTACGCACGGAAGAGCGCGTCGACCGTCGTCATAGTTGTACTCAAGCGTCGCCAGCACCTCTGGGGCGATATATCCCGTTGTTCCGCACACCTCGGGTGCGTACTTGTTCGGCACTACAAGAGAGTCGATGTCAATTATGACCGCCGAGCCGCTTTTTGGGTCGATAAGCACATTGTTGTAGGACAGATCGGAATGTGCCAGTCCCGCCTGGTGCATACGCCTTATACCTCGCACCAGACTTGTCGCCGCCTTCAGCATCGTGCGGAAATCACCCAGCTCCGCGCTGTCAAGAAAGCGCCTGTTGCGCCCCGTGAACCAGTTGCTCTTTTTATCCTTGCCTTTCAGATTAAGAACGGTCGACGCGCCGTCGCCGAAGAAGAAATTCTGCGGGTAGGTGGGACAGACTATGCCGAATTCGGGACTTTTGACTATCCCCACGGGCCAGCAGAAGCGGTTTCTGAAATAGTCCGCCGTTTTCTCGGTATTGCCGAGTGCCCCGCCGTCCGCTTCGGAGCGTGTGGGATTGTATATCCCGACGATAGTCCGTATCCGATCCTGCATAGCGATATTATGCGCGTCGCGCGGATTGTTGAAAAACTGCACGACATACTTCCTGTCGGGGGTGAAGAAGGTGTGCTTCATGCCGCCGCGCGGAGCGTTCGCGTCAAAGATATATTCTATTGTTTCTCCGCTTTCCAGCACAGCAGTAAGGATTTCACCGCTATTCATGTCGTTTTGCCTTTCCCGATGTCGTATTGTGTCATATGCCGCGTTCCTTTTCGTCCTTGGGCAGCCTTATGACGGTTATCGCCCTATCGTCGAAGCTGCCGCGTTCGTTATAGTTGTCCAGCCATACCCTCAGCCGCTCCTCGGGGCTGTCGCCGATATTCATTCTGAATGCCTCAAGCGAGTGGCAGCGCAGCACCTCTCGCTTGTCCCACAGCGCGTTCATTGCGTTGGGGTCGTTGGGGTTTAGCAGCTGCTTTGCGTATTGCAGAGCCACACTCTGCTGGCTCATGCTTACTGAGCGGTAGCGTATCGGCGCGGGGTCTTCTCCCGCGGTGATCTCGCCTGCCATGGGGAGTATCCCGTTAAGGCAGAGGTCGAGGTAAAGCCGTTTCATCATAGGCTGCGCAGGGAAATAGTCGTCCGCCACGCCGTCCGTCATAAGCATTATGATGTCCGCCGAGCTTCTGCCGACGCGTGTCTTGCCGCCTATGACTTCGGGTACGATATTCTTTTCGGAAATAAAATCTGTTTCTCCCGAAAACTTGCCGCTGTCCGCCTCGCCCATAAGCCGCAGACAATTATCGGCGTTCGCTTCGGAATCTATCGTGCATATACAGCCGTCGCCTATCTGCACCGATACCGTCAGCGTCTGCCGCGCGCCGTTTATGTCCAGCGGCACCGCGACCGCCGCCAGAAAGGTGGCGGAAAGATCTGAAATTGCCGCGGGTCTGCCCAGCGCTTTGGTATAGTTCTCGTCCTCGGAGAGCTTTTTCAGTTCGTTCTGCTGTGCCGTGAAAGCTTCCCGTGCGGAATCCCTCATCAGTGCCGCGATCTTCCCGCAGCCCTCCATAAATTCCGGCGCGTTCATGTCGGCGGAAAGCTTTGCTTTGAGGTCGCTTTCGTTCCTGAAAAGCTCCGTCAAAGAGTCTTTCAGAAATCCCGCCGCGGTTTCCGCGCATACCCTTGCGCCTATTCTCGACAGCGTTCTCGAACCCGCTCCGTCGCAGACTACGCTTATCGCGCAGTCCTCGGTGAGCGCCGTTTCAAAGAAGTCGTCGCAGTTCGTGCCGTCGTGCTTGTGCTTTTTGCCGCGCACCCTTGCGCCGATTATTTCCGCAAATGGCGCTTTTATGCGCTTTTCGTGATATTCCGAGTGCTGCTCCGTGCCGTCGTCAACGATGGATTTGTATTGCCATATCGACGCGGTGTGCTCCATGACCTCACGGTCTGAAAGATGCTTTTCATCTGCGGGTACGGCAGGAGGTCCTGCGGGTTTGGCAGCCGCTTTCGCGGTTTTGGGGGCGTTAGTCGCCTGTGCCGCGGCTTTTCCGACCTCGGCAGCGGGTTTTGCGTATGCATCCTGCGATGGAACATTCCCTTTTGCGGGAGCAGCTTTAACAGGCGGCTCTGTTTTTGCGAGAACCGTCTTGGGTTTGCTGCGTGCGGTAACAGCTGCGCCCACGCGCTCCATCTGCTTTGGAAGCTCTTTTGCGGCGTTTTTGACCGCCGCCGCTCCCGCTGCAAAATTTTCGCCCGTTTTATTGAGTGTGGAGTCGAAGACCTTTACGGCGTCGGAATATAGCTTTAACGCGCCCGAGGTCTGCTTTGCCCTTACCGAATTGTCCGCAGCCGAACCGCCCGCGGGCTTATCAGTTTCGGAAGCCGGCGGTTTATCAGGGGGAGACTTCGGGCGTTCCTGCCAAACAAGCGTTTTGGCAGGCTCTTCGGGAACGTCCGCTTTTGGTTTGAGATCCGATTTTTCCATAAATACCACCGTTTAAGGTACAATAACAAAGCCTTGAGGGGGAGGGGGAAGCTGAACAGCTTCGCCGGGCTTTGCGTCGATGCTGTTGGAGGAAACCTTGATGGAATCCGATACCCACGCGAAGAACTGAGCCATATCTCCCGCGGTAAGATTGTTCATCATAAGAACGTTATTTGTGATTTTTTTAAGCGTGTTGGAGTTTGCGTTCGCTCCTGCGCCGCAGGCGATAACATTGCCGATGGAAACGCTCTTGATGGCTTCTATGCCCTCGTCGATGTTGTCGGTGGGAGCGCCGTCGGTCAGCAGGAACACCAGCGGTTTCCAGTCGCCCTTTTGGGTATCGGTGGTGGTGCGCACCTCGTTTTTAACGCAGTCCGCCAGCACCTTCAAAGCTCCGCCCAGAGCGGTCGCGCCGCCTGTTGAAAGCTGCGGTTCTTTAAAGAGCATAAGCTCGGTGAGGGGCGTGACCTGACGGGCGCTGCTGTCAAAGGTTATTACGGAAAGGTAGGCGGTTTCGAGCGCCTTGGGGTCGCCTTTAAGCTCGCTTATAAGAGCCTTTATTCCTTGATTTACCGCCACAATGGGTTCTCCCGACATTGAGCCGCTGCAGTCCAGCAGCAGATAAACGGGCAGCCGTCTTATATAGTCCATTTGTTTTGCCTCCGTTTTTGCCGCGCACAGCCACATTGTGCGGCGGCGTAAATTGTCAATACAGTATAACCGTATTTCAGTCTGTATATATAGGTTGACCTAAAGCGGATTATTTTAAAAAATTTCAAAATTTCCGCACTCACGCTCCGCTTCACTGCGTTTCGCTCTGCGCGACTGCGGAAACCGTGCACATTTGCCGAATGGCAAATGTGCACTTTTTGAAATTTCATACGCCGACATTGCGTTGCTGATAGGCTTTTTCAACAGACTGCGATCCGGTAAAACCATATTCATATTATATTATAAACAAAAATTGCTGATATGTCAAGAGTTTAATGGGAAGAATATACAAAATTTGATATTGTTAAGATTAATTTTGTCGATTATAAGCCGAGAGCCACACAAAGGAGCTGAAAGCGGTGCGGTGATTTTTAAAATCCGCTTCAGGTAGACAAAACTTAAAAGCATCCAACTTGTAGAAAAAGCCTATTTGCCACGCAATGTCGGCGCATTAAATTTCAAAAAGTCGTGCGTTTGCGAACGCAAACGCACGCGGTTTCCGTTAGGCATGCGGAGTGAAGCGTAACGGAGTATGACTAACGGAAATTTTGAAATTTTTTAAAATAATCCGCTCTGAGTCAACCTTTATAAAAATTCTGGTGCATCATGGCTTTTCGTCAACATACCCTAAGAGCCCGTTTAGTATCTCTCAGCACGCATCTTGCTTGCATATTTCGAGATACTAAACAGGCTCTAACAGCATAGCGGCTTTTTGAAGCTCGTTACGAAAATCTCATTAAAAGCCATTGAAAAAAATTATTATTCCCCTTGAAATTCGGACGGGATTATGTTATAATTGACAGAGAGTGGGTATCGGCGGACTTGGCTTGATACCCGATTCCCGATTTATAACTGACTATATGGAGGAAATGATTATGGCTGACATTCAGAAGATGTATGAGCTTTGGGTTGAAAAGGCGGTAGCCGACCCCGATCTTAAGGCAGAGCTTGCGGACGTTGCGGGTGACGAGGAAGGGAAGAATGATCGGTTTTATCGTGATCTGGAGTTCGGAACGGGCGGTCTGCGCGGCGTTATCGGCGCGGGAACCAACAGAATGAACGTGTATACTGTCAAGAAGGCTACCCAGGGTCTGGCGGAATATATTCTTTCGGGAAATGTTGAAAAGAGCGTTGCTATCGCGTATGACAGCAGAATAAAGTCGGATTATTTCGCGAGAAGCGCGGCAGAGGTTCTTGCCGCAAACGGAATAAAGGTTTATATCTACAAGGAACTTATGCCGACTCCCATGCTTTCCTGGGCGGTAAGGCATCTGGGCTGCGGCGCGGGTATCGTAGTTACGGCGAGCCATAACCCCGCCAAGTACAACGGCTATAAGGTGTACGGCTCTGACGGCTGCCAGCTTACTCTTGACGCGGCGAACGCGGTGCTTTCAAAGATAAACAATATTGATATTTTCAGCGGCGTGAAGTCGGCGGATTTCGACAGCGCGGTCAATGACGGCAGCATAAGCTATATCGGTGACGATGTTATAGACGCTTATCTCGCCAAGGTAAAGGAGCAGGGGCTTCACACCGATCTGGTCGCGCAGAGCGGGCTGAAAGTTGTTTACACTCCTCTCAACGGCACCGGCAACAAGCCCGTGCGCCGTATACTTAAGGAAATAGGCGTTAAGGATGTTGTTGTGGTTCCCGAGCAGGAGAATCCCGACGGGAATTTCCCGACCTGTCCTTTCCCGAACCCCGAGATAAAGGAGGCGCTCCAGTGCGGGCTTAACCTCTGCGAAAAGGAAAACCCCGATTTGCTGCTCGCCACCGATCCCGACTGTGACCGCGTGGGTATTGCCGTTCCCGACGGCGATCACTATGAGCTGTTCACGGGTAATGAAGTCGGCGCGCTGCTGCTGGAATATATCTGCAGAGAGCGTATCGCGCTCGGCACAATGCCCAAAGACCCTGTGGCGGTAAAGACGATAGTTACCACCAACATAACACGCGCTATATGCAAGAAGTACGGTGTGGAGCTGCGCGAGGTGCTTACGGGCTTCAAGTTTATCGGTGAGCAGATCGGCTTCCTTGAGGCTGAGGGACATCAGGAGCGCTATATATTCGGCTTTGAGGAGAGCTACGGCTATTTGGCGGGCGGATATGTGCGCGACAAGGACGCGGTAGTGGCTTCCATGCTGATATGCGAAATGGCGGCGTTCTACCGTACCAAGGGAATATCGCTTATCGAGGCGAGGAAGCGTATGTACGACGAGTACGGCGTATATTACAACAAGCTCGACAACTTTACCTGCGAGGGCGCGAGCGGAATGGAGCGCATGAACGAGATAATGGGCTCGCTCCGCAAGGAATCTCCCAAAACCATCGGCGGTGTAAAGGTGCTGTCCGTTTCGGACTACAAGGCAAGCACCATGACCGACGCTGCGACGGGCGCTGTCACAAAGCTTACCCTGCCTCAGTCGGACGTTATCACATATGATCTTGAGGACGCGGCGAGCGTTATTATCAGACCCTCCGGCACGGAGCCGAAGATCAAGGTTTACTACACCACAAAGGGCGTCGACAAGGAGGCTGCCGTAAAGCTTCAGACGGCACTTTCCGCGGATTTCACAAAAATTCTGGGATTCTGACCGTATATTTCTAAGAAAAAAGTTGAAAAAGCACTTGATTTTTTGGGGACAGTATGATATAATATTATCTTGTAGTGATATGAATACCCGAAATCGGGGCAGTACTCAGCAATTTGTTAATGATACGAGGTGACGACGATGAAAGAGAATATCCATCCCGCATATGAGGCAACTACTATCAGATGCGCTTGCGGCAACGAGATAGCTACCCGCTCCACAAAGAAGGATATCAGAGTGGAGATATGCTCCAAGTGCCATCCTTTCTTTACCGGCAAGCAGAAGTTGGTTGACTCGGGCGGACGTGTTGACAGATTCAATAAGCGTTATAATCGCGGCAAGTAATTTGTACGGCGGCTTGGCGGCTGTGGAAACTAAAAAACACACGAACAAACGAACACACGAACTCACGCATAATTATTATGCGTGAGTTTTTGTGTTAGGCAATGTCGGAAAAGGGGGCATTTTTTTGGAATATAAGACCATTGCGAGACGATGCGAGGCGAGGTTTATCGAAAAGAAGTCCGAGTTTATAGGTTACCTTTGTCCCGTTTCCGATGAGGAGCAGGCAACGGCGTTTGTTGAGGAGATACGTTCGCTTCACAGAAAGGCTACTCATAACTGTTACGCTTATATACTTCGGGAGAACAATATTGCGCGCCACTCCGACGACGGCGAACCGGGCGGAACGGCGGGCGTACCGATCTACGAGGTGCTGCGCAAAGAGGGACTGACCGACATTTGCTGCGTGGTCACGCGGTATTTCGGCGGAATAATGCTGGGCGCGGGCGGACTTGTGAGGGCATATACGCGCGGAGCGAAGGACGCCGCCGACGCCGCGGAGATAAAGCTGATGGCATTGGCGGAGCGGCTGGAGCTTACGGTGGACTACAGCCTTTACGGAAAGCTTCCGCAGGTATTTGCGGAGCTGGACGCGCGGGTGGAGAGCGAGGAGTTCTCCGACAGCGTGAAAATAAACCTATGTATCCGTGAGGAGAGCTCCGAAACTCTTAAGGCTAAACTTGTTGATATTTGCAGCGGTAATATTGATGTGAAAACTGCACAAAAAATATGGTATGATTTTGCGTAGATTTCACAAAATTTAGGGTGCTTCTCCTCCGCGAAAAAGGTTTTTGCAGGGCGAAATTTGTATATATTTATGTAGGGAAGTTGGGGCGGTCCGCTTCATCGCTTTGGTTTATGCTGACATCCGGGAAAGGTAGTGAAATTATGCTCCCTCGCGAAAAGACTATCGAAAATGAAAGGCTGATTCTGAGCGAATATGCCTGCAAATCCGCCGACAGCAAGGGGCGGGCGCGCTATGAGCCGCCCTGCGATTTCCGCACGGATTTTCAGCGCGACAGAGACAGGATAATTCATTGCAGGGCTTTCAGACGGCTCAAACACAAGACACAGGTTTTTCTTATCCCTCATTCCGACCATTACCGCACACGCCTTACGCATACTCTCGAGGTGAGCCAGATATCCCGCACCGTTGCGGTTGCGCTGGGGCTTAACGAGGATCTGACAGAGGCTATCGCGCTTGGGCACGACCTTGGGCATACACCCTTCGGTCATGACGGCGAGAGGGTGCTGAACGGACTTATGCCGCATGGCTTCGCGCATAATCTCCAGAGCAGGCGTGTTGTGGAGTGTATCGAAAACGATGGCGCGGGGCTTAATCTCACTGCGGAGGTCATCGACGGGATAGTCGGGCACACCGGCAAGGCGGACCTGCCCAAAACTCATGAGGGCATGGTGGTGCGCTGCTGCGATAAGATAGCCTATATAAACCATGATATCGAGGACGCGATACGCGGGGGAGTTATCTGCGAGAGTGATCTTCCCGAATACCCGATAAGGGTGCTTGGCAAAACCAAATCTGCGCGTATTACTACGCTGGTGCGCTCGCTGGCGGAGAACAGCGTCGAAACGGTCAGGATGGACGATGAGGTTCAGCGGGCGCACGACGAGCTTCGCGCGTTTATGTTCGAGAGGGTATACCGCGCAGCGCCCACCGTTGCCGAAAAGGATAAGGCGGGCTTTATTATCGAATATCTCTATAAATATTTTTATGATAATCCGCGGAAAATGCCGCCGCTTTATCTTAAAATAGCCGAGCGCTTTGACCTGCCCACGGCTGTGGGGGATTTTATAAGCGGAATGACGGACGACTATGCGGTGGATTATTTTAAGGAGCTTTGCATTCCCAAAGGCTGGAATGGAGCGATTACAGTGAACAGGTGATTGTCGAGCAGCCGGGGTTTTAAACGAGCTGCCGCTTATAAACTGTCTGCCGAACGGGGGTGTGGGCATGGCTTTGCCCGAGGAGTTCCTGAGGGAGCTTCGTGATAATAACGATATTGTTGACGTGGCGCGGAGCTATGTCGAGCTGAAACGCGCGGGTAACACCTATGTCTGCCGCTGTCCGTTTCACTCGGAGGGTACGCCATCCTGCCATTTCTACCCCGCCACAAACAGCTTTTACTGCTTTGGCTGCGGTGTGGGCGGCGACGTGGTAACTTTTATACGGCAGATCGAAAATCTCGATTATATAGAGTCGGTGAAATTTCTGGCGCAGCGGGCTAATATGTCAATGCCCGAGGAGCGCACCGACGGCAGGGAAACGCAGCGCAGGCGGCTCTATGAAATGAACCGCGCTGCGGGGAGGTTCTTCCATCAGCAGCTTTTCGCTCCCGATGGACAAGCCGGTATGAGCTACATAACCGGCCGCGGGCTGACCGAGCACACGATACGGCGCTTCGGACTGGGATTTGCCGCGGACGATTACCATAAGCTGCATATGTATATGAGGGGTCTGGGGTACAGCGACTACGAGCTTGCCGACGGTGCGCTTCTGGCGCGGAACAACAATAAAATGTACGATAAGTTCCGAAACCGTCTTATGTTTCCCATTTTCGACCTGAGGGGGAATATCGTCGCTTTTGGAGGGAGAGCTTTGCAGGAAGGAATGCCCGCGAAGTATCTCAACAGCGATGAAACGCTTGTGTTTCAGAAGCGGGAAACGCTGTTCGCGCTGAATTATGCCAAGAACTCCAAGGCGGATTACTTTATCCTCTGTGAGGGCTATATGGACGTTATTTCAATGCACCAGGCGGGATTTGACAGCGCGGTGGCATCGCTGGGAACGGCTATAACGCCGTATCAGGCGAGGCTTCTTGGGCGAATGGGAAAGAAAGAGGTTATTCTGTCCTACGATGCGGACGCGGCGGGACAAAAGGCGGCTTCCCGCGGAATAAATCTTTTCGCCGAGGCGGGGATAAAAGCGCGGGTACTTAAGATGGACGGCGCAAAGGATCCCGATGAGTTTATAAAAAAATTCGGCGCGGAAGCGTTCCGTCATCTTGTGGAAAGCTCCGGCAGTGCTATGGATTACGAAATGGACAAGCTGGCACAGGGACTTGACCTTATGACGGAGGACGGAAAGTCGGCTTACCTGAAAAAAGCGGTGGGTTTTCTGGCGGGAATTTCCGATCCGCTGGACAGAGAGGTATACATCTCCCGCGCCGCAAGAAACGCCGGAATACCGTCCGAGACGGTACGGTCGGCGGTCGCTGTTCAGATGAAGCGCAGCAGAAGCCGTGCCGAACGGGACTTCACCCGCGAGCTGATACGACCGCGCAACAGTGATAAGATCAACCCCGAAGCCTATAAGTTCCCGCGCGAGGAAAAAGCGGAGCGAGGGATCATCTGCTGGCTCTATCATAATCCCGAGGGCTTGGGCAGGGTAAGGGAGCGTTTGGAAAAAGGCTTTGCCACGGATTTTAACCGACGCGTGTTCGATAGTCTGTCGAATATTGTCGAAAGAGGTGCGGTGCCCGATATTTCCTTGTTTAATGAGGAATTTGAAGGCAATGAAATGGGAAGAATAACGGCGATAGTCAGCGATGATATATCCGCGTTTGACGCGGACGCGCTGGAGGATTATATAAACGTACTTAACGATTACCACCGGAGCAGGGAACAAAAACCCGCTTCGGATATGTCAATCGACGAAATAAAAAGGTTTGCAGATGAATTAAAGGAGAAGAAAAAGTAATGTCAGAAAACAGGGAAACGGCTGTCGGAGGACTGGAGGAGCTGCTGAATCAAGGCAAGCAGAAGGGCAGTCTTACAACAAGGGAAATAACCGACGTTCTGGAGGCGCTGAGCTTTGACGCGGACCAGATTAACCGCCTCTACGAAAAGATAGAACGTCTGAATATCAAGGTAGTGGACGATTTTGATGCGGATTTCGACATCGACAATATCCTCGACTGCTCCGACCACGACGATATTGACAGCATTGATGCCGACGCGGTTCTCGCGGACGATTCCGTAAAGCTGTATCTGAAAGAAATAGGCAGGATACCGCTGCTGACCACCGAGGAGGAAATAGACCTTGCGGCGAGAATGGCGAACGGCGATCCCTATGCCAAAAAGCGCCTCAGCGAGGCCAATCTGCGTCTTGTCGTAAGTATAGCGAAGAAGTATGTGCGCCGCGGAATGCAGTTCCTTGACCTTATCCAGGAGGGCAACATGGGGCTTATCAAGGCGGTGGACAAGTTCGACTATACCAAGGGATTCAAATTCTCCACCTACGCCACATGGTGGATAAGGCAGTCGATTACAAGGGCGATAGCGGACCAGGCGAGGACGATCCGCATACCCGTTCATATGGTGGAGACCATAACCCGCGTGAAGAAAGCGCAGAGCCAGCTCCTGCATGAAAACGGCTGTGAGCCGAGCGAGGACGAGATAGCGGAATTCCTCGGAATGTCCACGGACAAGGTAAGGGAAATTATCCGCATAGCGCAGGATCCCGTGTCTCTCGAAACCCCTATCGGCGAGGAGGAGGACAGCCACCTCGGCGATTTCATACCCGATGACGACGCGCCCGCGCCCGCGGACGAGGCATGCAACAGTATGCTCAAATCCATGCTGGGAGAGGTATTGGATACTCTTACCGAGAGAGAAAAGCGCGTTATAATTCTGCGCTTCGGTCTTATAGACGGGCGGCAGAGGACGCTTGAAGAGGTCGGTCAGGAGTTTCAGGTCACCCGCGAGCGGATCCGTCAGATAGAAACCAAGGCGCTGAGAAAATTGCGTCATCCCACCAGAAGCAGAAAACTGAAGGATTTTCTTGAATAAAATACATATTGGCATGGCGCGGCGCTTTGGCGTTTTCGGGAGTAGTGCAACGAAAGGATCTATAATATGAATAGTATTACAAGGGCTGTATTTAACGAGCTTCTGGAATGTGGGAAGAAGAACGGAAAGCTCACCTCTCAGCAGATAAACAATGCCATTGAAGAAATTGACGTGGATATTGACCAGCTTTATGACTTTCTTGAAAGCAACAATATCAAAATTGAAGATGATTTCAATATTGACGGGGATCTGAGCAAGGCTCTCGATATCAGCGAGGATTCGGGAGATGGCGTAGCGGTGGACGACCCTGTTAAAATGCACCTCAAAGAGATAGGAAAAATTCCTTTGCTGAGCGCGGACGAGGAGGTGGAGCTTGCGGAGCGTATCGCAGGGGGCGACCCTTCGGCGCGTGACAGATTGATCGAAGCAAATCTGAGATTGGTGGTAAGCATTGCCAAGCACTACGCAGGCCGAGGAATGTCTTTTCTCGACCTTATCCAGGAGGGATATATCGGGCTTATCAAGGCGGTGGAGAAATTCGACTACACAAAGGGCTATAAATTCTCGACCTATGCCACATGGTGGATAAGACAGGCCATAACCCGCGCCATAGCGGATCAGGCGAGAACGATACGTATTCCCGTGCATATGGTGGAAACCATTACAAAGGTAAAAAAGGCGCAGAACGCGCTGCTCCACAAAAACGGGCATGAACCGACAATAGATGAGATAGCCGAGGAGCTTGAAATGACCACCGACCGTGTGCGGGAAATAATCCGCATAGCGCAGGACCCCGTTTCGCTGGAAGCTCCCGTGGGCGAGGAAGAGGACAGCTTTCTTGGCGACTTTATCCCCGATGAGGACGCTCCCGCGCCGATAGACACCGCCATGAAGTCGGTGTTCAAGGACGAACTGAACAAGGCTCTGGACACTCTGCCCGAAAGAGAGCGCGACGTGCTTAAATTCCGCTATGGGATAGGCAGCGACCGCGCCCATACTCTTGAGGAGGTGGGCAGGGAGTTTAAGGTTACCCGCGAGCGGATCCGCCAGATAGAAGCAAAGGCTCTGCGCAAGCTGCGTCAGCAGTCAAGAAGCAAAAATTTAAAGGTGTTCCTGGATTAAGCGTTTGTTGAAACAGCGGAACATCTACATATCAAACAGCGTAAGCTGTTCGCTCTCTTTTATTTGGCTCATTTTCTTAAAAATAATGTCGCTTCGCCACTCTATTCCGGATTTTTCGCACTCCGAAACAAGCAGCTTCCACAGTTTTCCGCCGTTCGGGGCGGGAAGCTCATAGGCGCTGCCGTAGGTTTCGACATAGCGCCGCTTCAAGCCGGGGAAGTGCTTGTCCAGCGCTTGGTAATAATATTCGCGGTCGCCGCTGCGCAAGGTCAGTCCTATCCCGAAAGATATTATTCCGAAGCAGCCCGCTCTTTTTGCCATATCGATAATTGCCAGAATATTTTCCTCCGTGTCGTTAATAAAGGGAAGAATTGGGCACAGCCATATGACCGTGGGTATTCCGCGTTCTTTCATTTCACACAGAACTTCAAATCGCCGTGAGGTAGTGCAGACGTTCGGCTCCACTATCCGACACAGTTTTTCGTCGGCGGTTGTCAGCGTCATTTGAACGTATGCTCCGGCGCAGCGGTTGATGCTGTCGAGAAGGTCTATATCCCGCATTATAAGATCGGATTTTGTAAGCAGAGCCGCGCCGAAGCGGTATTGCTCAATAATTTCAAGACAGCGGCGGGTGATTTTAAGCTCTTTTTCCGCGGGAAGATATGGATCGCACATAGCTCCGCTGCTGATAATACAGCGGCGACGTTTAGCCCGAATCGCCGCTTCAAGCAGCTCGGGCGCGTTTTCTTTTACCTCGATATCCTCGAAGTCATGCTCCATATTGTAACAGTCGCTCCGCGCGTCGCAGTATATGCAGCCATGGGAGCAGCCGCGATATACGTTCATTCCGTTTCCCGATGACAATATGCCTTTTGCCCTGACCTTATGCAAGCTTCCACCTCCGTTCACGAATTTATAGCCATGTGAACATTATAGCATACTCGGTTTATTTTGTCAAGTCCCGTTCTGTTAATGGCGTATTCCACATAAAATTTAAGGCACCACCGTGCAAGGTCCGCGCTTCGCGCTTTGCACGCATCTTGCCTGCATATTTTCCGTAATCTTGCGCAGGTTCTCCTTGGTCGGCGTCAGCCCGCCGGCATAACTTGTACAATCACGAAAAATATGACGGCGCAATCTGCGCACAAGCTTTGTGCGGTGTTGCCTTAATAGTTTGTGTTTGGAAAAGCGTCATTTTGTCGGGGGTGCTTTATGTCTTTTGCCGAGTTGGTTTTATTGGCGGTTGGTTTGTCTATGGATGCTTTTGCGGCGGCGGTGTCGGACGGGCTTATGATAAAGCGGCGGCGGACAGCGGTGCTCGCAGCGGCTCTTTTCGGAGCGTTTCAGGCGGCAATGCCGATAATTGGGTATTTTATCGGGGCGGGTTTTGCGGGTCTGATAAGCAGGTGGGATCACTTTTTCGCTATGGCGGTTCTGGGATTTATCGGTGGAAAAATGGTGATCGAAAGCGTTGGGGAGCTTAAATCGAGGCAAGCAGGGCAATCGGGGCAGTCAGCGCCGCACTCGCTCACGTTTCCCACGATGCTGGCGCAGGCTGCCGCGACAAGCATTGACGCGCTGATAGTAGGTGTAACATTTGCCGCTATGAAAGCGGAGATCGTTCCCGTCTCCATGTTTATAGGTGTCGTTACTTTTGTAATCAGCCTTGTCGGGGCACTGGGCGGAAAACGCTTCGGAACGCTTCTTGGCGCAAAGGCTTCGCTGATAGGCGGTCTGGTGCTTATCGGAATAGGAATCAAGACATTGGTTGAGCATTTGTTTTTTTGACCATCTGTGAATTTTGAGCATGTTTGAAGAAATAAAACCGGTAATTTAGCTTAGAACAACATAATAATCAATAAGTCATAGGCTTTGAAAGTCGAAATCCACTCTCCGCCTACGCATGAATTTCCCACAATCCGCCGTGAGGGTTTTGCGCAAAAGTTAAGGAAATGCTTAAAATGTTATGTTGTAATTTGCGCAAAACTCCGCGCAGCCCGCAAAGCGGACGGAGCTTTTGCGGCGGTGCGGGAAATTCTTTTTAATAATTCCGCTTTAGAGCCTGTTTAGTATCTCGAAGTATGCAGATTGCGCGGCAGATTTTGTGTATTTCGAGGCAATTTTTCGCAGAAATACTGTATGTATTTCAAGAAAAATTAACGAAGAAATACGCAAAATATGCAAGCAAGATGCGTGCTGAGAGATGCTAAACAGGCTCTTAGGTCAACATTCCCTAAAAGCATTTTAGCCCTTTGTCATCATTCCATAACTGCATTTCTGCATTTTGTCAACACATATAATATAAATTTTATCTTCAACAAAAAAGATTGCAATGCGCGGCGCTGTTTGAAAAGCCGACCATATCAGTGAGGGAAATAAAAAACGGGAGATAACATGATAAAAAGTGCGATTTTTGATATTGACGGCACGCTGCTTGACAGCTCGCCAGTGTGGGAGGAGCTTGGGGAGCGTTTTCTTCTCGCATACGGAGTGAAGCCGCATAGAGGGCTTTCGGACAGGCTGCTGCGGCTGTCGTTAAAGGACGGCGCGGCGCTGCTGAGCAGAGAGTATACTGTTGATATGTCTGCGGAAGAAATACTTGCGGGGCTTAAGCGAATAATCTCGGATTTTTATTGTTTTGAAGCTCTTCCCAAACGGGGGGCGGCAGAGCTTTTGCGGGCGCTTTCCGAGCGCGGGATTTCAATGAGCCTTGCCACGGCGGGTGATGAGAGGCTGTCGCGTGCGGCGCTGACGCGCTTGGACATGATAAAATATTTTAAGGGATTGGCAAGCTGTGAGAAATACGGCGGAAAGAGTTCCCCCGAAATTTTTATCGCGGCGGCTCAAATGGCAGGCGGGACCGCGGAGAAAACCATAGTTTTCGAGGACTCGCTACATGCGGCGGAAACGGCGAAAAGAGCGGGCTTTGCGGTCGCGGCGGTAAGAGATATCGGTGAACCCGAACAGTCAAAGCTGTGCGATACTGCGGATTATTATATGGACAGCCTTGCGGAATACGCGGAAAAAATCGACGATATTATAAGGTGAAAGATGCTTTTATATCCGCTCAAAGCTCGTCATGCCGTAATATTTGCTGCTGTCCGCTTTAAAAATTCTCGATATAAATAAATTTGCTTCACAGTCCAAGCCCATCAGGCTATGAGAATAAGTTCCGAAAACAAAACCCGCGGGAATTATACCGCGGGCTTTGTCTATATGCTTTTTGGCTGTTATTCGGTCCTGAGTGCCTCCACGGGGTCTTTGTTTGCCGCAACCTTTGCGGGGAACAGTCCCGCTATAAGGGTCAGAAGCATGCTGATTATCACAAGGATAACTCCGCCCTGCCACGGCAGCTTGGACATATTCGCGATATCCGTAAGGTGCTCAATGATAATGTTTATTGGTATGTTCAGCAGCAAGGTCACGATAATTCCGATAGCTCCCGCGGAAAATCCCACTATAAGCGTTTCGGCGTTGAATACCCTTGAGATATCGCACTTTGAGGCACCGATAGCTCGCAGAATACCTATCTCCTTTGTTCTCTCAAGAACGGAGATATATGTTATAATACCTATCATAATAGAGGAAACTACCAGCGATATCGCCACAAAAGCGATGAGTATATAGGAAATAGAATCGATTATGGTGCTTACGGAGGATATCATCAATCCCATGTAATCCGTGTAGTTTATGACGTCCTCCTGCTTGTCAGCGGCAACCTTTGAATCGTTGTAGTCGGAAATGAATTTTGTTACAGCTTCCTTTCCGTCAAAGTCCTTTGCGTAAATCGAAATCGAGCTTGGCTTGGCAAGGTCGGCAACGCCCAGTATCTCAAGATTTCCTTCATATGTGGCCTCGGTGCTCTCGGGTTCTTCGGTCAGCGACATAAGTTCGCTGAGCTGCTCCGCTGTCATTACATTCATAAACAACGCGGAAAGCTGCGCGGGGTCTGCCATTTCCATCATAGCAGCCTGCTGCTGTTCGGCTGGGAGCTGCATAAGCGACATCTGCTGCTCCTGCGTAAGGGATTCCAGAATTCCCTGTGAAAGCTGCGCGAGCTGTTCTTCGCTCATCATGCCCATTATCATGGACATTGCTTCCTCACGGGACATCGGTTCCTCGGTAGTTTCGTTGTCCTTGGGGAATTCTATGCCGGTGAAAACGTCAACGTCGGGATCGTCCTTTTGCGCTTTTACAAGAGCGCTTTCGTTGATTCTGCCTATCATAAATTCCGTCAGGGCGTGGGTGTATCCGATACCGCCGTTATTAGCGGTGGTTAACAGCGAATCCCCGTCGGGACGCACGATACCCACTACCTTTATTTCGGGAGCGTCTTCCAGAGCCTGAGCCATAAACTCCTCGTCCTTGCTCATGTTGTCATAGCCGCCCTCGCCGTTTTCGCCGTAAAAATCCGACGGTATGAGAAGACGGAACGACATATCCAACAGCTCGTCATAGCTGAACGACATATCTCCTGTGTCAAGGTCAAAGCTCTCGCCCGTCATTATCGAAGTCATCATGCCGTTAAGCTCCGACTGGTCGCGCAGACCGAGCGCGTACAGCGTTACGTCTGACAGCTCGTTGTGCTCGTTTACTATCAGCACTACCTCGCTGTAGCTCTCGGGCAGCCTTCCCGCCAGCACCTCGTATTGATTTTTGATGATATCATTTCCCAGCAGCTCGTTCCACACGTTCATTCCGCTCATGGACATTCCTCCGCCCATAAGCGAGGAATAGGTGGAATCCATCTGGGTGAGGGTGTTCGCCATGCTCTCCCCCATCATCGCATCCATGACCGTGGAGGGGTTTACGCGCAGGATATTGTCGTTCAGATCCCTGCCGTAAATATACAGCGAAGGAGAGTAGCTGTACTGTATCTCCGAAATGCTGTCCATAATATTATCGGGGTTGCTCTCTATATACTGTTTGAATTCCGCCAGATTGTTGGTCTGAAGCTCGGAAAGCATGGTTTTCATCATTTCGGTGGAGATATCGTTGGTGTATACCCTGTTTTCTTCTCTGCCCTCAAAGCTGTCCTCGCGTATGCCCATCATGGACTGCATAAGGCTTGAATAGTCCACCGTTTCCTGCTGTATTGAGATAGGATATGAGGACAGGGTGGAGCGCTCCACGCTGTCTATGTACGCCTGAACTCCGTGGGAAAGCGAAAGGATAAGCGCGATGCCTATAATTCCTATGCTGCCGGCGAACGATGTAAGGAATGTGCGTCCCTTTTTTGTGAGCAGATTATTTCTGGACAATGCCAGAGCCGTCGCGAATGACATGGAGGTCTTTTTCTTTCCCTTATTGACCGCGGGCTTTTTCTCCTTGACGTCTTTGCCGTCAAATGGCATGGTATCTCCGACTATTCTGCCGTCAAGCAGCTTTACTATTCTTGTCGAATACTTTTCCGCAAGCTCGGGGTTATGAGTTACCATAATAACCAGTCTGTCCTTGGCAATCTCCTTTACAAGCTCCATTATCTGCAACGAGGTTTCGCTGTCGAGAGCGCCGGTAGGTTCGTCAGCAAGCAGTATATCGGGGTCGTTTACAAGCGCCCTTGCGATTGCCACGCGCTGCATCTGTCCGCCCGACATCTGGTTGGGGCGCTTGTTGAGCTGGTCGCCGAGTCCGACCTTTTCCAAAGCTTCTTTAGCCCGCTGTCTGCGCTCCGACTTAGACACGCCCGAAAGCGTCAGCGCAAGCTCAACGTTGGACAGCACCGTCTGGTGCGGTATAAGATTATAGCTCTGGAAAATAAAGCCAACCGAGTGATTTCTGTATGTATCCCAATCCCGCGCCTTGAACTGCTTGGTGGATTTTCCGTTTATTATCAGATCGCCCGATGTGTACTGATCCAGTCCTCCGATAATATTAAGCAGCGTGGTCTTTCCGCAGCCCGAGTGACCCAGAACCGACACCAGCTCGCTCTCGCGGAAGCATATCGATACGTCTTTCAGCGCGTGAACTATGTCACTCCCCGCTGTATAATCCTTGTTTATGTTCTTGATCTCCAGCATATTATCTCCTTATTTGAAAAAAATTCCCGAAACGCGCGGACGGAGTTCGCGCTGCAGCCTGTATATAAAGATTGATCTGAAGCGGATTATTAAAAAAATTTTCAAAATTTCCGCACCCACGCTCCGCTTCACTCCGTTTCGCTCTGCGCGGCTGCGAAAACCGTACACATTTGCCGTTCGGCAAATGTGTACTTTTTGAAATTTCATGCGCTGACATTGCGCTGCAAATAGGCTTTTTCTACAAGCTGACACGAGAAAATAGTTCGCGCTGACCCTCCGAAAAAGCTCCGCTTCGCTGCGCTTTCACGGAGGTATTCGGGAAATATCCTGCGTGGGCGCAGCACTGCTTTCGGCTTTCAGTGCCGTACTTTTTGATTTTGCGGCTGACCCGTGTCAAAATATGACCTTTAGGCTATTCCGTTTCATTAAAGCCTGAGGTGATCTTTTTCAGTTCATCGCTGAATTTGCATTGAAGCCTTACCATATCCGCCAGCTCTTTGTCCGAAAACCTTGCGAAAATTCTGTCAAGCAGCGCTATGCAAAGCTTCATATTTTCCTCCAGAACGCTTCTTCCATTATCCGTCACAATGATTTTTATGCTCCTGCGGTCGTTGTCGTCAAGCCGCCGTTCCAGAAAACCCTTGATCTCAAGCCCTTTTACGGTTCTGGAAACCGCGGGCGCGGATATTCCCAACCGTTCAGCCGCCTCAGCCGAAGAAAGAGGTTTGCCTTCGGTCTTGAAATTTTCCTCCGCGCAGTATATAAGCTTCAGCTCCGCGAGGGTTATATTATCAAGCAGCGTGAAGGTGTTTACGCTCATCATTTGCCGGATACTTTTCAGAAGCCTGTCATAATCCTCACGTGAAAGCCGCGTGCCCAGCTCAGTGTCCTTTTTCAGCGCTTCAAAAAGGCATTTCAAATTTACACCCCCTCTTGATGTATGCTTAACATGGTTTATATTTTAACACTGTTAAGTTATTTTGTCAATAGTAACCGATTTATTTCGGCATGTTGCATAATTTTATTCAACGCGGGGGATTTTATTGAAAAAGCGGATTGAGAGATCGGTGATAAAATTATGAAAAAATTATGGACGGGTTTTCAGATTATCATGCTGCTTCCCGTTACGGCTGTATCGGCGGGAGTAGTGTTCGCTTCGTCAGGTCTAAGCATCATGGGAATGGTTCTGATTTTCGGGGGAGCAGCCGCGGCGGGTTGGTGGTATTTGTATTTCAAAAAACTTGATTATGTTGATAACAGCAGGGAAATTCACATACACAGCGGTGTGTTTATCAAAAAAAACAAGCGCTTGTGCAAAGAAAATATTTTATGGACAAACGGCGTCAGGCTGTTCGGCAGTCCCGTTCTTACCGTTCTGCATACGGGAGGAGGAAGCGTGGTGATTTTCGCGGAAGCGGAGTTTTCGGAATAACACACCTGAATCAATAAATGATTTAAGACAACCCTGCACGAGCTTTGCACGGTCAGCTTGTAGAAAAAGCCTATTGGCAACGCAATGTCGGCGCATGAAATTTCAAAAAGTGCGCATTTGCCATTCGGCAAATGCGCACGGTTTCCGCAGTCGCGCAGAGCGAAACGGAGTGAAGCGGAGCGTGAGTGCGGAAATTTTGAAATTTTTTTAATAATCCAATTTAGGTCAACCTTTATATACAATCTGACCGCACAAGCTTTGTACGGCGTTGCCTTAAGGTGTTTTAAACGTTTTCAACAGAGAGTTGAATTACAGAGCCGCGTTAAAAAGCCGCAAAAAAGATAAATCCTCCGTTTTTTGAACGGAAGATTTCAGACTGTATATATAAGGTTGACCAAGGGCGAATTATTTAAAAAAATTTTCAAAATTTCCGCAATCACGCGCCGATCGCTGCGCTCACTCCGCGCGATTGCGGAAACCGGTCGGAATTTGCGAAGCAAATTCCGACACTTTTTGAAATTTCATGCGCTGACATTGCGTGGCTTATAAGCTTTTTCTACAAGCTGAGATAAATCCCCCGTTTTTTGAACGGAGGATTTATCAAAAAAATCTGTAAAGTCAGTCACCGTACCGTCTTGCGTCCTCAGCCGCGGAGGGCGGCAGAAAATTGTATAACTCCGCGTAATTATCGTACTCGCTCTGAGTCTGCGGCTCGGACGGTATAAGCCCCGTGCAGTCCGCGGCGGAGCTTGTGCTCATGAAGTCCTCCGAATCAAGCTCGTTATAGCCGTGCTTTGGGGGAAATGGATATTTGTCCGTAATAATCAGCTCCCTTCTGTTTTAGCTTGCGCTTTATACCGCGATTTATTCCCGATAAATTTGACGGGCAAAATCAAACAGAACAACTGCCCCCGACAGTTTCCACTGTGGCAGACGCAAAAAAGACGCAAATTCATTAAAAAAATTTGAAAAAGCCCTTGAAATTTTATTTTGAATGTGTTATAATATAACGTGATAGATTATAGGGTTACTATACCCTTTTCTATGACTAAGGCAATTCCCGTTATTGCCGATACGGAGTTCAGAATGATGCCGGAGTATGTTTCTGTCGCGATAGACGGTCCCGTGGGTGCGGGAAAAAGCACGATAGCCCGCGCTGCCGCGGCGGCGCTTGGATATGTTTATGTCGATACGGGCGCTATGTACCGCTCTGTTGGGCTGTATTGCCGCAGAAAAAATACGGATATGGGCTCGCCCGTGGATATTGCGGCGCAGCTTGGGGAAATCTCCCTCGGAATACGTATTATTGACGGAGTTCAGCATATTTTCCTTAACGGCGAGGATGTGTCCGAGGAAATAAGATTTCCCGAAATTTCAATGGCGGCTTCGGCGGTGTCCGCCGTCCCCGAGGTAAGGGACGCCCTGTTGGGCATGCAGCGGGAGTTTGCCGAAAAAAACAATGTGATAATGGACGGGCGGGATATAGGAACGGTAGTGCTTCCGAACGCAAGGGTAAAGATTTTCCTGACCGCTTCCCCCGAGATACGCGCGAAAAGGCGTTTTGACGAGCTTAAGGCTAAGGGGCGCGAGGTGACCTTTGAAGAGGTGCTCGACGACCTTAACAAGCGGGACTACAACGACAGCCACCGCGCGGCAGCTCCGCTGAGGGCGGCGGAGGACGCTGTTGTGGCGGATACGTCGGGTCTTGATTTTGAGCAGTCCGTGAAGCTTGTGTGCGGGTTGATAAAGGAGAGACTGTGATGTTTTACTCCATTGCCCGTGAGCTTGTGAGGTTCGCGTACCATATAGTATTTCATATAACCGTTATCGGGCGGGAAAATATACCCGATGAAAAGGGCGGTTACATTATCGCGTCCAACCATGTTTCAAACAACGATCCGCCGATGGTGGGGATAACCTTTCGCGGGAAATACAATTTCATGGCGAAGGAAGAGCTTTTCCATTTAAACCCGATATTCACCTGGCTTATAAAAAGGCTGGGGGCGTTTCCCGTAAAGCGCGGAGCGAAGGATTCCTCCGCGATAGACAACGCGCTGGACAGCCTTAAGCGCGGACGGATATTTATTATATTCCCCGAGGGCACACGCTCCAAGGACGGTGAACTGGGCAGGGCGAAAAGCGGAGTCACGCTGATAGCGGCGCAGGCTAAAGTGCCTGTCGTTCCCGTTTTCATAAAGTATGGCAGAAAGCGCTTCCGGCGAAGATGCGTAATCTCGGTAGGAGAGAAGATAGGCGCGGACGCTTTCGATGTGGACATTACCGATAAGCGGCAGCTTAAGGCGGTAAGTTCGAGGATAATGGACAGTATCGCCAAGCTGAAGGAGGAAGCTCCTGATGTGGATTGAAATTGCGGACAAGTCGGGCTTCTGCTTTGGCGTGGAGCGCGCGATACGGCTTACCGAAGAAGCGGCGGAGCGGTTCGGAGAGGTGTGGACGTCAGGTCCGCTGATACATAATCCTATTGTTACAAAATCCCTTGAAAAAAAGGGAGTTCATATAGCCGATAATGTGGAGAGCGCTGCGGGAAAACCGCTTGTGATACGCTCACACGGAGTTTCGGCGCAAACCGGGATCAAGGCGGCGGAGCTGTGCGCGGAGGTTATCGACGCGACCTGCCCCTTCGTTGCGAAAATCCACAAAATCGTTTCGGAAACTTCGGCGGAAGCGGTGGTGGTTCTCGGAGACAGGACTCACCCCGAGGTTATCGGGATAATGGGTCACGCGGTCGGCAGAGTTTACGCCTGTGCGGGCGCGGATGATATAGAGGGGCTTTTTACGAGAGGGGAGCTTTCGGATAACGAGGACGTTGCCCTTGTCGTTCAAACCACCTTCGACCGCGGCAGATTTGAGGAGTATTCCGAGAGGATAGCAAGAAATCACAGTCGCGTTAAGATATACGATACAATATGTCACGCCACCTCGGAGCGCCAGAGAAACGCGGAGGAGCTGGCAAAGAGGGCTGCGCTGATGATAGTAGTCGGAGGACGAAGCAGCTCCAACACAGGCGCACTTGCGGCGATTTGCGCAAGACACTGTAGGACGGTATTCGCGGAGAGTGCCGCCGACATACCCAGGCAGATATTAAGCGGTCTGCGCTCCGATAGTCTTATCGGAATAACGGCGGGAGCTTCTACGCCCGTCTACACTATTAAGGAGGTTCATGAGAGAATGAACGAGGAAATCAGATCTGTAAATGAAAATGAGGAGGATTTCGCTGCGCTGCTGGAAGCGGATCAGTCTTTTATTAAGTTACGTAACGGAATGAGAGTTAAGGCAACTGTTGTAAGCGTATCCGACAGAGAGGTTTGTGTAGAGGTCGGCGCAAAACAGACCGGCTACATAGCCTGCGAGGAGCTGACAAATAATCCCGAGGCGGTGGCGGCTGTTGTGAAGGTCGGCGATGTGATCGACGCTATTGTAATAAAGGTTGATGATTCCACAGGTACGGCGGCTCTTTCCAAAAAGCGCGTTGATACGGCTCTCAGCCTTGAAAAGATGATGGCTGTAAAGGACGCGAACGAAACCATCGAAGGCGTTGTATCCAATGTGGTAAAGGGCGGAGTTATCGTATTCTCGGACAATACCCGTATTTTTATTCCCGCTTCGCAGACGGGTATTCCCCGCAATGGCAGTCTTGACGTGCTTCTCAAGCAGACCGTCAAGCTGAAGATTATCGAGGTGAACGATCAGCGCGGAGGACGCGTGGTAGGCTCTATCAAGCTTGCCAACAAGGAAGTCCGCGATGCCGAGAGAGCAAAGTTCTGGGAGAACATCGAGGTTGGTCAGAAATTTGTTGGCGAGGTTCGCTCAATCGAGGACTACGGCGTGTTTGTTGATATCGGAGCGGTGGACGGTCTTGTCCGCACGTCCGAGCTTACATGGAACCGCGTGGGTCACCCTAAGGATATCGTTAAGATAGGCGATAAGATAAACGTTATCGTTAAGTCCTACGACCCCGAGAAGAAGAGAGTTTCTCTTTCCGCGAAAGACCCCGATGACAATCCCTGGACAAAGTTCATTGATGAATACAGCAAGGGCGACGTTATCAAGGCTACTATCGTAAGCATTACCGAGTTTGGTGCGTTCGCGCAGATTATTCCGGGCGTTGACGGTCTTATTCACATTTCTCAGATATCCACCGAGAGAGTAAACAATATCGCTTCGGTATTGTCTGTCGGTCAGGAGGTTGAGGTGAAGATAATCGAAATTGACACCGAGAAGAACAGAGTTTCCCTTTCTATCAAGGCGCTGATGGAGGAAACAGCTTCCGACGATTCCGATGACGAGGAATAATTTAAAGTATACCAACGCCGCTGCAAAGTGCAGCGGCGTTTCAGTCTGTATATAAAGGTTGACCAAGGGCGAATTATTTAAAAAATTTCAAAATTTCCGTTAGTCATACTCCGTTACGCTACGCTTCACTCCGCATGCCTAACGGAAACTGCGCGCGTTTGCGTTCGTAAACGCACGACTTTTTGAAATTTAATGCGCCGAAATTGCGTGGCAAATAGGCTTTTCTACAGACTGACGCTGCTGCATTTTGCAACAGCGTTTTTGTATAAATTCACCTAATTTTAAGCATATGAGCACTTTGCGGGTGATAATAGAATGGTCGCTTTTTTGGTGGCTTGTGAAAATATTCCGATAAAAGGGGCAACGGAATAGAAAACCCCCGCGGTACGCTTCAGCGCGCCGCGGGGGTTTTTATATCGTTTATTATTCAGCCATTATCTCGCATATCTTATTGGTAAACTCCACGGGATTTTCTATCGCCATGCCCTCAATAAGCAGAGCCTGCGAGTATAGGATATCGCCGTACTCCGCCACCTTGTCCTTGTCGGATTCGTACAGTGCTTTGAGCTTGTTGTATATGGGGTGGGAGGCGTTTATCTCAAGGATTTTCTCCGCCTTTGCATTCTGCTCGGTTGGCATTGCGGAAAGCACCTTTTCCATTTCAACGGAAAGCATACCCTCGCTTGTAATGCATACGGGGTGTGATTTCAGTCGGTGTGAAAGCTTTACCGCCTTTACCTTGCCCGAGAGCTTTTCTGTCATGAAGTCGAACAGATCCTTGTTGTCCTCTTCCTCTTTCTTTATCTCCTCTTTTTCAGCTTCGGTTTCCAGACCCAAATCCTCGGAGGATACCGATTTATACTCTTTGCCCTCATAGTCATGCATCATCTGAATGCAGAACTCGTCAACGTGGTCGGTGAAATAAAGTATCTCATAGCCTTTGTCCTTGACCAGTTCGGTTTGTGGCAGCCCTTCTATTCTCGCTACGCTGCTGCCGCTGGCGAAGTAGATGTATTTCTGTTCCTCTTTCATGCGGGAAACGTATTCCTCCAGCGTTACATAGCCGCCGAAGCTGCTCTTGAACATAAGCAGATCCTGAAGCGTTTCCTTTTTTGAGCCGAAGCCCTCGTAAATGCCGTATTTGATCTGCATTCCGAACGCCTCAAAGAATTTTTCGTACTTCTCTCTGTCGTTCTTCTGCAGCTTTTTAAGTTCACTCTTGATGGATTTTTCCAGACTTTTCGCGATAATTTTAAGCTGTCTGTCGTGCTGGAGCATTTCGCGGGAGATGTTCAGCGACAGGTCCTCGCTGTCCACCAGACCTTTTACAAAGCTGAAATAATCGGGCAGCAGGTCGGCGCATTTATCCATTATCATAACGCCGCTGGAGTAAAGCTGCAAGCCCTTTTCAAAGCTCTTTGAGTAGTAGTCGTAGGGAGCTTTGGCGGGAACGTAAAGCAGAGCGCTGTACGTAGCGCTGCCCTCGGTCTTGCTGTGGATATGCAGCAGCGGCTCGTCGTAGTCGTAAAATTTATCTTTGTAGAATTGATTGTACTCCTCGTCGGTAAGCTCTGTCTTGGATTTTTTCCAGATGGGAGTCATGGAGTTGAGGGTCTCGGTAACTGTCTCTTTTTCATATTCGTTTTCCGTGCCCTCCTTGAGCTTTTCGTGCTCCACGTCCATTTTTATGGGGTAACGGATATAGTCGGAGTATTTTCTGACCAGCGACTTGATTTTATATGGGGTCAGAAATTCGTCGTAATTTTCCTCCTCGGAGTTGTCCTTTATCTCCAGAATGATCTGCGTTCCGTGGCTGTCCTTAGCCGCTTCCTCAATGGAGTAGCCCTCTACACCCTCGCTTGTCCACATATAGGCGGTGTCCTCGCCGTATGCTCTGGAGATCACCGTAACGCGCTTTGCGACCATAAACGCGGAATAGAAGCCCACGCCGAACTGACCGATAATATTGACGTCCTCCGTGCTTTCGTTCTCGTTTTTAAATGCAAGAGAGCCGCTCTTGGCAATAGTGCCGAGATTGTTTTCCAGCTCATCTTTTGTCATGCCTATGCCGTTATCAGAAATAGTCAGTTTGCGCGCGTCCTTGTCCGCTTCAATGGTTATTGCCATATCCGAGCGGGTAATGCCCGTGTTCTCGCTCATTGACTTGAAATACAGCTTGTCCATTGCGTCGCTTGCGTTGGAGATAAGTTCCCTTAAAAATATTTCTTTGTGGGTGTAGATAGAGTTGATCATCATCTCAAGCAGCCGCTTGGATTCCGCCTTGAATTCTTTTGTTTCCATAAAATCGCTCCTTTAAAATCTGTTATCAATTTCAATGTTTTAGCACTCTTTCTTTGTGAGTGCTAAACGCTTATAAAATTATTATACTACTTTTTTAAAAAAAATCAAGGGGTTTAGAAGATTTTTTGCGATTTTACTCAAAATCAGAAACAGTGTGAAAAAAGCCAAATACCCCAAAACTGTACTATCATGTAAAAATATATTATTCCAAGATAAAATTCTCTGTTTTTAACTGTTCTAATTCATCCTCAACAGATTTTCCCACATTATTAAGTAAATGACCTTGATTTTCCGGCAAATTATCCAATTTATTCTTTAAAAACAACGCTCTTTCGGTAAGGTAAGAATCGCCGCGCTTATTTAGCCGTTCTTTTATGGTATCGCATGACGCTGTCAGCACTATGTAATACAATTTTGCGCCGTATTTCCGCGCCAGTTCCTGCACAAGCGGCAGCTCATCTTCGACCACATAATCTATAATAACGTCAAGCCCTTTGTCCAAGGCTTTTTGCGCCACAGTCAATATACAGTCCCAATTGAATTTCAGGATATCTTCCCACTCCAAAATTTTGCCGGACGATATATGTGCGTTCCTGTTATCGGGTTCTGTAAATCCTGCCGCAAAAACATCTCCGTGTATGACGTATACCTGTTTAATTTGATTTCTGTTTGCAATATATTTTGCATAAGCTTTCGCCAGCGTTGTCTTTCCACAGCCGCAGGGACCGGAAAAAATATAAACAGTGGACATATGTTCTCCTTATTTGTCGATTTTTATTGGCGTGGAAAACTCAGCAGGAGTATCCCCGAAGCTTTGTACAGACGCGCCATAAGCTCGATGTCATCGTATGTTTCTTCTTCGACATATATTATATCGTTTTTGAGGACGCTTACGTTCCCCCTTGAGCCTGATATTACTGACGGCAATGATGAAGTTCTCATCCAATAAATTTTGATATCTTTACTTTTTAACATTCTCTGTGTAAGTGCTAAACGCTTATAAAATTATTATACTAATTTTTTAAAAAATCAAGAGGTTTAGAGGATTTTTGTGTTTTTACTTAAAAACGGAAATATAAAAAAACGCACCTGTCATTTGATATGCTCGTTTAAAAAAAACATGTAATTTAACTAACTCATAAATCGCGGTTTATCATTGCCGATAGATTGAAAGCAAACATTACGGCTGCAATTCCCTTACAAATAAATGATCTTTTCCGCCGCCATAGTTGGTTATATCTTTAAGATATTTATATCCGTATTTTTCATATAGCCCCATATACTCTGACGGAATATAAGTGCGGGAAAACCCGAGTTTCTTTGCGTATTGATTTATATATTCAATCAATTTTTCACTGATCCTCATACCGCGGTATTTTTCCGTAACAAAAATTGTTGATATCCAAGGATAGATATCCGGAAGCGGATAATAATCTGTTTTCATAACAGATGCGTGGCCGATTATAATATCTCCGTCCATCGCAGCAAACATGGACTCCCAGTCGCTAAATGTGTTTTCCATTATCATCTGAATGGTATGGTCTTTGACATCAGCCCATGAGCTATTCTGAATAAATGTTACTAATTTTCTGCTTAAATCCGTATCAGAATCTACCTTATATATAATTATATTTTCTGTATTCATAATAATCTCTTTCATTTAACAATTATCAATACCTGCCCTGAGTCTTAAAACCGCAAAATAATCTAAAACTTTGTTATTCCCTGCTGTCAAAATATAAATCGTCAACAATCAATGCCCGACTTGTAACAAAATCAACAAAAACATCCCCCGCGGCTTCGTACAGACGCAGGCGCGCAGCCCGCTAAAGCGGTCAGACAAAATATTGGCACAATAAAGCTTGTTTTTATTTTCATAAATATTCCCCTGTTGTCGCTCAAAACACTACGGTCATTTTATAATTATACATTTTATTCCGCGTATTGTCAAGTACAAAAGTAATTTACTTAAATTTTTCACACCCACTTGATTTATTTGAGAAAAAATGTTACAATATAGTAAATAAACCCATCGGGTGGGAGGACAATAAAATGACAATAAAAACCTTTTTTATCAATCAGGAAAAGACCGCGTCCGTGAAGGCATATCTGCCCGACAGCATTGCGGGGCTTCAGTTCTGCGAAAAGCGCCCCGGTGTGGTGATATTCCCCGGCGGAAGCTATGAGTTTTGCAGCGACCGCGAGGGAGAGCCGATTGCGCTTCAGTATCTTGCGCGTGGCTATGCCGCGTTTGTGGTAACATACACCTGCAACGCGAGATTTCCCGCGGCTCTCACCGACGCCGCTTACACCTTCTATAAGATACGCATGCGCGCGGAGGAGTTCCATATTGACCAGCAGAAGCTGGCGGTGCTGGGCTGCTCGGCGGGCGGACATCTGGCGGGCTGCCTTGCCACCATGTGGAATGACGCTTCGCTGCTTAAAACCATAGGCTGCGAAAACGAGGAGCTTCGTCCCAACGCCGCTATACTCTGCTATCCCGTTATAAGCGGGGTCACCGCTCCGCACGAGGGCAGCTTCAAGGTACTGCTCGGTGAGGAGGCAAGCCGCAGCGATCTTTCGCGGCTGTCGCTGGAGAACAGGGTAACGCCTAAAACGCCGCCCATATTTATATGGCACACCGCAAACGACGACTGCGTTTCCGCCCACAATTCCCTTGTGATGGTAAAAGCGTGCATATCCAATAAAATCCCCGTGGAGCTCCACTTGTTTGACGAGGGACCTCACGGGCTGTCCACATGCGATAAGGCAACGGGTTGGAACGAGGCGTTCTATCTTGATAACTGTCACCGCTGGATAGAGCTTTCCGCGGAATTCTTGGAAAAATATATGAATGTATAAACCGTGATATAATCAAAACGGCAACTCTATATTTTAGTAGGAAAACACATGAAACAAACAGATTCATTAAAACGGATTGAAATGCCAAATCCAAATATAAATAATGAATATGTATGCTATGGAGATAAGATGAAGTCCCTTAACTTCGAGCCGGGAGAATTAAAAGCTGCTTATCAGCGACATGAGTCAAAACTTCTTTCTATGGCAGAAAAAGCAGCATGGGATTATTTACTGGATGCTTGAGCGTGGCCGCAGAACCGGATGAAGATTTTCCATTCGCAGAAGAAATGACAGGTGAATGGTATGTTGGCAGTGTAGGGTTGAAAGCACTGAATGATCGGATATATGACTATATTTATATGCACTTTTTAGGGCATTATCCGACTTGGTCTGTGCGTTCACCCATTGACGATTATTTAGGAGCTGAATACACTTTTATTACGATCCGAAATCGGATACTTTTGAATTTGACGGTTTTAACACTGATTCGATTTAATGATTGTAATTTCGTTAACAATTCCGGTTTGTCTTTATTCATGGTGAATAACTGCCTAATTAGTCATTTTAACGTTTGTATGTATGGAGGATAAATTGTGCTTGAAGATATAAAAAATGATATTGCCGAATTTCACCGCAAACACGGCGCGTGCAGACTTGAAAACGAGGCTGCGGAAAATGAGTTCATAGCCGATGCCGAAACCGTTCTGGACAGATGTGAGCTGTGCGCCGAAACATTTGAAGAGCGGCATGAGCTGGCTAAGTTCTGTAATTTTCTCGGAAGCTGGCTTATGGTATTTACATATCGGCTGAAAGAAGGGCGCAAGTACTATCAGAAAGCGCTCGCGCTGCACCCCGATTCCTTTGATATTCACTGGGAATACTACACCACGCTTGAAGAGATTGTGGAGGACGAGAAGCAGTGCGCCCCCGAGTTTATTCAGGACGCGATAGACTGCCTGCGCTTTTGCATAGATTACTGCGACACCCCTGAGCTTATACGCGAAAATCACATAGAATATCGCTGGCTGGAGCTTGGCAAGATATATCTGGCGGCAAACGAACCCGCCAAAGCCTGCCGGTGCGCGAAAATGTCAATGAAGCTCAAAAAAAGCGCCAAGGCGAAGCAGCTTCTTGCCAAAGCCAATAAGGAGCTGGGATTTTTCGGGAGAATATCTGCGCTGTTCGGGAAAATTTGAACATTATGCGGTGTTGCCTTAAGTAAAAAAGGAGGCGTGCACATGGATTATCCAAAGATAGACGGGCTGTTGTTAAAAATAAAAAGTGCATATGACAGCATTGGAGCTGAAACAGAATTGGTGGTGGAAGAACCGGCAAGCATTGCAGAAGTGGAAGCTGTTGAAAACAGCCTTCAAAGGAAATTGCCATTACAGATTAGGGAGTTCTTTTTGCACTATTCAAAAAGATGTGAGTTTTCAGCATATTTACCAGATGACTTTGAACTGCCAAGTGAACTGGATGAAATTTTTTCTGCGGGATTTTTAATATCATTAGAAGAAATTGTAACTGCGGAGGATTCAAGAAAAGAGTGGGTAAAAAGCTGCTTTACCAATGAAGATGACGAGTATGATGCTGTCTGGCATCATAAACTAGGTTTTATGCGTGTTCCCAATGGCGATATAATAGCATTTGATGTGAATGAAAATGAAACAAATCCACCAGTGGTTTATCTTAGCCATGATGACGGTGAGGGACATGGATATATACTCGGTAGTGATTTCGATACATATTTTGAACAATTGTTATTGGTAGGGGCATGCGGCAGTGAAGACTGGCAGATGATGCCGTTTTGCCCGGATGCACAGTCAGGAATTGTATCGGATTGTGACAACGCAAAGAATTACCGAAGCATTATAGATTTACAGATATAACGGATAACTTGTACAACTTCCGGTTTATCGGGCTGTTACTCGTTATGTTTAACCGCTCATTCGGTCATTTTGACGAAAAAAAGTTTATAGGTCTTTATCAACCCGAGAGGTAGAAGGGAAGCAGATTGCGCGGCGGATTTTTCATCAGACGACGGCAATTTTTTATCGATGTATTGTATGTACCGGCTCAACGCAGTCAGCCTATAAAGAAAATTTTCTTGATTATGACAAGAATACGCAGGTAAGATGCGTGCGGCGGGATACTAAACAGGCTCTAAGAAAGGAATTTTGGAATGTCAATAAATATTGAAAAAATGCGCGATGATTTCAGCGCGTTCTTTAAAAAGTATGAGAACTGCGATTTTGAGGGCGCGACAGACGAGGCGGACTACGTTAAGGACGCCGAAGAACTGCTTTCGCAATACGAAAGCGGTGCTGAGAGCGATGAGGAAAAGCGCGAGCTGTCTGAGCAATGTGTTCATCTCGGCTACAAAATTATGATGTACACAGATAATCCGAGCGGTCCGGTATATTACCGCAAGGCAATCGATCTTCAGCCCGATTCTTACGATATTCGCTGGGGATATTACACTACCCTTGAAGAGATTGTCGAAAACGAGGAGTACTCGACCCCCGAGCTTATTCGGGACGCTATCGAATGTCTGACTTTTTGTATCGATTACTGTGATACTCCAGAGCTTCGCGAGGAGAAACACATACAAAACCGCTACTTTGAACTCGCGAGAGTATATATGGCGGCAAAGGACTACGCCAAAGCTAAGGAATGCGCCGAAAAGTCGCTTGACATAGAATGGGACGAGGATGTTCAGGAGTTGATCGACGCTGCGGAGAGCATGCTCTCTTAATATGATTATTATTTTTTGGAAAGGACAAGAGAAATGAAAAAACCGTTTGTTACAAAGGAACAGATAGAGGAGATAGTCAGGAGCTATCCTACTCCTTTTCATATCTATGATGAAAAGGGGATACGCGAGAACGCGCGCCGTCTTAAAGCCGCGTTTGCATGGAACAAGGGCTTCCGCGAGTATTTTGCGGTAAAGGCTACCCCCAATCCCTTTATTTTGAAAGTATTGCAGGAGGAGGGCTGCGGCTTCGACTGCTCCAGCTTCACCGAGCTGCTGATGTCCGACGAGGTGGGTGCAAAGGGACATGATATTATGTTTTCATCCAACGCAACTCCGGATTCGGATTTCAAAAAGGCTTTCGAGCTTGGGGGTATTATCAATCTTGACGATTTTACACATATTGACATTCTTGACAAGCTGACGGGTATTCCCGAAACCATATGCTGCCGCTATAACCCCGGCGGGGAGTTCCGCACCGACGGCAGTCCCAATGTAATGGATACCCCCAGCGACGCGAAATACGGTTTTACTCACGAGCAGATAATCGAGGGTTACAGGATACTTAAGGAGAAGGGCGCCAAGAAGTTCGGAATGCACGCTTTTCTCGCCTCAAACACGCTTACCAACGATTATTACCCTACCCTGGCGCGGATAATGTTCCGCGTTGCCGTGGAGATAAAGGAGAAAACGGGAGTACAGTTGTCCTTTATCAATCTCAGCGGCGGCGTGGGTATCGCGTATAAGCCCGACCAGCCACAGAATGATATCGCGGTCATCGGCGAAAAGGTGAGAGAGGCTTACGAGGAGATACTTGTTCCCGCCGGAATGGGCGACGTTGCGATATTTACCGAGCTTGGAAGATTTATGCTCGCTCCGTACGGAATGCTGATAGCAAAGGCTATCCGCGAAAAGCACATATATAAGGAGTATATAGGGCTTGACGCCTGCGCGGCGAATCTTATGCGCCCCGCAATATACGGTGCGTATCATCATATAACAGTGCTCGGCAAGGAGGATTCCGTCTGCGACCATAAGTACGACGTGACCGGCGGCTTATGCGAGAACTGCGATAAATTTGCGATAGACAGAATGCTGCCGAAGATCGATATCGGCGATTATATCGCTATCCACGACACGGGTGCGCACGGCTTCTCAATGGGCTACAACTACAACGGAAAGCTGAGAAGCGCGGAGCTGCTGCTGCGCGAAGACGGCTCTGTAAAGCTGATAAGACGCGCGGAGACCCCCGACGATTATTTTGCGACCTTTGATTTCGCAAAGGGTAAATTCGATTTGTAAAATGCAAAAAAATTCCCGTGCTTAAGCGCGGGGATTTCAGTTTGTATATAAGAACATGTTCCAATAGGTGTTATTTGACAGGTAGAATGCGGAAAATAAAAAAGCCTAAAAAAGGCTTGGAAAATGCGGAAACGCGCCAAAAGTGGCTTTATAGAGCCGTTTTTTAGACTTGAAACAGTGGAATAAAATAAAAGTGTGCCCGAGGGGTTGTCAAAAACTTTTCGGGCTTTTTTTGTTTTTTTATGCTTAATCGGCTATTTGTCAAGAATTTTTCAAAAACCTTTTCAGAGCTTTTTAGGAACTTTTAAATGGCTCAACCGTGCGTTTTAATGAGATTTAAGGCAAAGTGAAAGTCAAGCATAAATTTTACATAAATGTATTATCTTAGCAAGAAACACGGGAAACAAAATTAAGGTTGCGAGAAACAAGTTTCTCGACAAGAACTATATGTTAAAAAGTAGTAATCATTCCTATTTCTTTATGCAAAATTTTATACTATTAAAAATATAAATTGAGAGCGGCATTTTTTTGAGCGAATGCCGCTCCGTTTTTTCTTCAAATTCAGGTTAAACACGACCTATAACCCTACCACTGCAGCGTACATCTTCATAATCAGATAAAGGTATATCGTCGTAATCCTCGTTAAGGGAAACAAGGTGATCACCGCAATATTTCTTTATGTAACCACTTCCGTCAAGGATAAATATACCGATTTGTCCTATCTCAACAGTATCCTGCATTTTAACCAGAACAATGTCATTGTCATAATAAACGGGCTCCATGCTGTCGCCGCTTATTGTCAGGGCATAGTCAGCGCGGCGAGCTTCGGGAGTGTCAGAAATCTCTATTGTTTCCCAATTGTCGCCCTCGTCCAACTCAAATCCGCACCCTGCTGATACCTTGTAAACACTATGGCGAATTTCAATCAGCCGCTCCTCGTCCTGTTCCGACGCTTCATCGGCGGCAGGAGCGATGGTGATAGTCTTAGATTTCTCGGCCGCCTTTTTCTTCTCTTTGGATATTTTTTCAGCTTCTTGTGCCGCTCGTTCCGCGGCAAGTTCGGCAAGGGCTGCAGCGCGCTCTTGAATAAGTTTTTGGGACGTTGCATCTACACTGTTATAATTGTTTAGCAATTTTTTAATTTCATCTGTTTCTAACGGCATAGGCTGCTTATCTTCACCTGTAATCAAAAAGTCTAATGATACCTCAAGAAAATCCGCAATTATGGATAGACTTTCTGCTGCTGGATTGGTATTGTTTTTATTCCACGCAGATATCGCAGATGTCGATATCCCTGTGAATTCTGCAAGATCCTTTTGTTTTTTATGTTTCAGCTTCAAAAGGGAAAAAATACGTTGTGAAATTGTCATAACTCCTCCTAAAGAAATTGTACAAAACGCCCAAAATCCATTTATAAGGATTTTGGGGTTGACAAATCCATATTTATGGATTATAATATAAGTGTCCCCAGCAGGGGCAACGGAAGGTATAGTTATCCACCTTCCATTATATCACACAACGAGAAGAAATTCAAGACAGGAGGAGAAATTTATGGAAATTATTATCAAGGGCAGCCCTAAGGAGCTCGCCGAGCTTCTGGCGGGTCTGCGGACTGAGCAGCCGGCAGAGGAGAAAAAAGGCGCTCCGCAGTCGGAAACTGCGGAGCGCCAAGAAAATAAAGTGTTAAGCCGAGAAGAAGCAAAAGAGATTGTCAATGTTATGAATGCTGTGGCAAAAGAAACACTTAAATTTCTATATCATACTCTTTAAGTGCCTCTTTCAGAGCCGCATGATATTTTCCCCATAATGTTGACACATAAGTAGCAATTAGTGCAGTCTGCTCTTGGAAAGGCTGTTTTTCAACTAGTTCATTAAGAGTATCGGTTGTTTCTTCAATTATCTTTTGCATATCTACTTTCGCCATTTTACTCACCCCCCTTCTTCCCACATTATACCACAAAGGGCAGTGAAAATCAACCTAAAGGAGGTAATACCATGGATTTTGACGATTTGGAACTGGGCGAGGACGAATTGACTCCGGAAAAGCCCTACACGCCGGAGCGTCGGGAGGAGCTCGACGAGTTTTGGGCATATCTTGCCGTTCTCGCGGCGGAAATAACAGCATAAGGAGGTAGTATTATGGAGTTTGGTAAAATTCTCAGGCGCAAGCGCGAGGATCACAATCTGACCCAAGCGGAGGTTGCCGAGCGGATCGGCGTAAGCCGCCAGAACGTGGACAGCTATGAATCCGGCTATAAAATCCCATCTATGCGGGTAGTAATTGCCACCGCCGATCTGTTCCACTGCTCAACCGATGAGATGATAGGGAGGAAAATTTCGTGACAGATATGACGCTTAGAATTATTCCCATTTTGATGAGCGACGAGGTGAAGTCCAAGATGCATTTAATGCTTGATGGAAACAGCACATATGAAGAAATCGTTGTGTATCTCGCCAAAAAAGGCATTAAAACAAATCCGGCAGCCCTTTCCCACTACAATCAAAGTGGGAAAAGAGGGTTGTATGATCGCCTAATGGAAGAGATCGAGTACGCAAAGCGCAGCAAAAGCCGTGTCCTGTTATATGAAACCTACGGCGCGGTAAAAATGGCACGGGAGCTTAACGCTATCTGTTATAATGAATTTAGGGAGCTTAATACCGCGGCTGTGCGCAATGGTATCAATAACGCAAAAATCTGGAAAGGAGTAAATCAATGAACGAATTAAAGGTATTCAGCAGCACGGATTTTGGCGAGCTGGGGGTTATGCTGATTGACGGTAAAGAGTGGTTTCCCGCTACACAGTGCGCAAGAATTTTAGGGTATAGTGATCCCTTCAAAGCAATTAAACTGCACTGTAATTCAGAGGGGTGGGTAAATTGCCCAGTCCTTACAAACGGCGGTACACAGCAGGTTAAGTACATAAATGAGGGCAATCTCTACCGCCTTATAGTCAGCTCAAAGCTGCCGCAGGCGGAGAAGTTTGAGCGGTGGGTATTTGACGAGGTGCTTCCATCAATCAGACACAGCGGCGGGTACGTCGGGAACGTCGAGGAGCTTATCGCGAAGACAGCCGCGGCGGTCGTGAGCGAGGTGATGAAGCAGCTTTTGCCGTCAATGTGCTCTGTAAACCCTGTCGATGAGGCTTTTGAAGCGGAGGAGATCGAAATAACGCAAAGCGAAAAATACAAATCCAAAAAGCAATCTCCGACAATAGATGCGCTTGACGACGATTTGAAAAATCAAGTCGTGAAAATGATAAAATGCGGCGAGTACAGCTATCAGGGCATTGCGGATTTTCTGGCGGATAACGGGGTCAAGCTCTCCGGTGCCAGTGTGTGCGGATATGCGCGGCGGCATTTCGGTATTTTCAGAAAGGGGAAGAAACAAAGAAGTCTGCAGATCGTTATGACCGAGGTAGAGGAGGATATGCAATGAAACTCAAAGACAAAAAGCCCATTATAATAGCGGCGCTTCAAGCGCTGGGGGTTAAAGCAAAAACGTTGGAAATAACTCCCGACACCGACACTATTGGCAATGTGTATGTCAACGGAGAGTTTTTCGGAGTGTTCGACTACATAAGACGGACATTTGTGGACTGAGGAGGACGTTATGGGTAAGGAGGATTTCCCGCGGCTGCTCAGAGAATGGCGCGAGGCAAACGGGCTGTCGCAAGCCGCGCTGGCGGCGCGGATAGGCATAAAGGGCACCCAAATCTATTCGTATGAAAAAGGTATAAAAACACCTTCCGTCGAAACTCGTGAAAAACTGATCCGAGAAACAGGCATAGACGCGGCAGATATTCCATGCGGGCGCTGCCGGCACGAAGTAGAAGACCGTCCGCTCACTGAAGAGGAGCAGCGCTTCGCAACGGAGCATTATGGGTGTGTGCTGCATTATATTCGATCCAGAAAGTTAAATTTTGAAGATTATTATGAAGTGCTTGTATTCGCTTATCTGAGAGCTGTGCAGATATGGTTTGAGCGGGAAGCAGCTCGCAAATACAGCTTCACTACCATCGCATACAGAAAAATGGCATATGGAGTAATGGGCGAACGCAGAGCCAGACGGCTCCGCCCGATAACGGTCAGCATTGACGACGTTATACCAAATACGGACGGCATGACCTACGGCGAAACGCTCTGTGATCCGCGAGACTGCGTGAGAACTTGAAATAAGGTTTTGCAATCGACTGCAAAACGGAACAGGAGGACGAAATGATAAATATGGGAACGGAAATCGGCGGTTATAAGGTGACCGCGGCGGCAAACGGGTTCGCACTTGCGGAATCCA